>DAIDBB010000028.1 GCA_027310325.1 bacterium
GTCTATATGCGCGTAGTGCCGCTTATCCGTCTGGTACTCAACGTGCGAGATCGATATCGTTAGTCCCCTCTCCCTCTCCTCAGGGGCCTTGTCTATGTTCTCGTACGCGAGAAACTCCGCGTACCCCTTGGCGCTTAAAACCTTCGTTATCGCCGCAGTAAGGGAGGTCTTCCCGTGGTCAACGTGCCCGATCGTCCCTACGTTGATGTGCGGCTTGCCGCGCTCAAATTTGGCCTTGCTCATATTCGCCCTCCGGAACTGATTTGTTGTTATTGGCCGGCGGTAGTGTTATCGATGAGTGACATGCCGGCAATTTAATCTTTTATATTCGGCCAACGGTTTCAGTCAGCCCTTTATACCTGGAGCCCATGAGCGGGATTGAACCGCTGACCTCTTCCTTACCAAGGAAGTGCTCTGCCAACTGAGCTACATGGGCGATAGCCGCTTGAGCGGCTGACCTACAAGTTGGAGCGGGTGATGGGAATCGAACCCACGCATCCAGCTTGGAAGGCTGGAGTTCTACCATTGAACTACACCCGCCTGAATAGGGTTTCGAAGCTCCCGCCGGGTAATCTTGCGCTACGCCTTAAGCCCGCGTCCCCTCGCAATCCACCCCGAGATCTCCCATGGCCCCGGGCGCTCTGCCGGATTTCCTCACGGCCCCGGTCTCATGGTGGAGAGGGGAGGATTCGAACCTCCGAAGGCTGAGCCAGCAGATTTACAGTCTGCCCCCTTTGGCCGCTCGGGAACCTCTCCGTTATCTATTTGTAAATCCAGAAAAATCAAAAAAAGCATCCGGATACCGGGATTCAGAGCATGGAGAAGATTCCCGGCGCGCGGGTAAAAAAATCAAGCGTTTGTAAATTATATTTTTATTCGGGAACAGCCGTAAAAAAAACCAAAAAAAATCGGCAAAAGCGCCTGCAAGAAAATTTACTGGAGCTGGCGATGGGACTCGAACCCGCAACCTGCTGATTACAAATCAGCTGCTCTGCCATTGAGCTACGCCAGCGAAAAACCTGAAGATTTTCCCAAAATAAAAAAACGGCAGACTTCTCCACTTATCTAGCGGAAGAAACCGAATTTAAATATATAAAACACAAACCAGCAGGTTGTCAAGATTTTTTTACATTTTTCAGTAATAAGGCACACCCTGCATTGGAAGGAGAGATGCCGCTTATTTCTTATAAAAGAACATTGCGTAAGCGGCTATGGCGCGACGAGCGGATTTAAGATTCAAACATTATATCACAAACAACCCACGGCCGCCAGCGTTACACTAAACGGCCCCGGATTTAACGCTACCCTGATGCTGAAGGTATCCCTCGATAAAGACATCTATGCCGCCGTCAAGAACTGCATCAACGTTACCGACCTCGATGCCGGTCCTGTGGTCCTTGGCGAGCCTGTAAGGCTGGAGGACATAGGACCTTATCTGGCTGCCCCACGCTATCTCCCTTTTTTCCTTATGGTACTCCTGCATCTTTTCTTCCTGCTCTTTCTGCTTAAGCTCATATAGCCGCGCCCGGAGGAGCTTCATGGCAACGGCCCTGTTCTTATGCTGGCTCCTCTCGTTCTGGCACTGGACGACTATGCCCGTGGGTATGTGCGTTATGCGGACGGCGGAATCGGTCTTGTTCACGTGCTGACCCCCGGCCCCGCTCGAACGGTAAGTGTCGACCCTGAGGTCCGCCTCGTTTATCTCCACTTCTATGTCGTCTTCGATCTCCGGATAGACGAAGACCGACGCGAAGGAGGTATGCCTCCTTTTATTGGCGTCAAAGGGGGATATCCTTACAAGCCTGTGCACCCCGGACTCGGCCTTGAGATAGCCGTAGGCAAACTCCCCGGATACCGTAAAGGTCACGCTCTTGACCCCGGCCTCTTCCCCAGGCTGGTAATCTACCACTTCGACGGCGTACCCCCGCTCCTCGGCCCATCTCTTGTACATCCTTAAGAGCATGGAGGCCCAGTCCTGCGCCTCGGTCCCTCCAGCCCCCGGATGAATGGATACTATCGCGTTAAGCCGGTCGTTCTCGCCGGAAAGCATGCGCTGGACCTCGGCGTTTCTTATGGCGGCGCGGGCCTCTTCCAGTTTATCTTCGGCCTCTTTTGCCGAAGCCGGGTCGCGGGCCTCCTCGGCAAGCTCAAGGAGTATCCCCGATTCTTCAAGGAGCCCCCTTATCTTCTCTACGGCCGAGACACCTGAGAGGATCCGGGCCTTTCTCTTAAGGACTTTCTGCGCCTCTTCCCGGTCTGCCCACAGGGCCGGGTCATTTGAGCGGGCCTCAAGTTCCTTAAGCTCTTTTTGAAGTGAATCCTGGTCAAAGAAAGCTCCTTAGGTCCTCGAACTTGGCCCTCGTTTCCTTGAGACCCTCTTTAATCTCCTCGAACATCATCTCCTCCGTAGTCCTGAAATAATAAATATGCCGCTTACTATTATACAGCCGTAGACGAAAATATCACCGTACCGGGAGTATAGCGTAAGAGGGCCCTGCCGTATCTTTATATCATCGACGAGCCCTGTCCTTACGAAGAGGCCGGTCTTCTTTCTTACCCTTCCGACCGGGTCCACAACCGCGCTTATGCCGGTATTAGCGGCCCTGAGCAAAAAGACCTTGTTCTCGACAGCCCTCATGGCAGCCATTTCAAAATGCTGATACGGCGCGGAGGTCCTGCCGAACCAAGCGTCGTTCGTGATATTCGCCAATACCGTGGCCCCGGCCTTCACGTTACCGGCGGCTATTTCGGGGAATATCGATTCGAAGCAGATAAGTGTGCCGACCTTCCCGCCGTCAAACCTTATGGGCACCGGTACCGGCCCCCTTGAAAACTCGCCGACACCAACGGTAAGCTTTTTTATAAAAGGAAAAAACCTCTTTAAAGGCACATATTCGCCGTACGGGACAAGGTGTATCTTATCGTACCTGCCTACTATATCTCCGGTCGGAGCAATCACATAGGCGCTGTTAAAGTAGCTTACCTCGCCGGAGCCCGCATTATAGTTATAAGAGGGGCTTCCGGTCAATATGTAGCTTTGCGTCCTTTTGGCTATGTCCCTGACGGGCACCCCCCTCGTCAAGTCCTCACCCAGATAAAACGGCACGGCGGTCTCGGGCCAGACGATAAATCTAGCGCCCTCTTTTCCCTCTTTTTCGCTCAGCTCTCCGTAAATCCCTATCGTCTTCTTTTCAAATGACGCGTCCCACTTTAATGATTGGTCTATCGAGCCCTGTGATATCCCGACCTTCAGGTCCTGCCAGGCCTTGACCTCCCGGTCGACCTCATTTATCCTTACGAAACCGTACGCTACGACCGCAGTAAGGGCGGCTGCGATTATTGCGGCCTCCTTTAATGGAAGCCTTTTTTCTCTCGCGAGAGCTTTAAGTATCTCGTAAACGCCCGAATTTACCATTACGACCAAAAACGAGACTCCCCAGACGCCCGTTATATCCGATATCTGTATTACAGGCAGGTACGGCGTCTGCGAGTACCCGAGGAGTATCCAGGGGAAGCCGAAATACGTTATATAGCCCCTTAGATACTCGACCGC
>DAIDBB010000042.1 GCA_027310325.1 bacterium
GGGACAGGCTCCTGAAGATCAACGGGACGAGAGGAATCGAGACCCCGGGGTTGTATTATTCAAGGCCGCTACGTCCCTTCTATTTTTACAGGGCAGGCTAGAGCCGATTAGGTTGCGGCATCGGCAGGAGGCGGACTGACCGCCTCCTGCCTTTGATCTTAAGAATGACTTACCTTCTTATATTTTATCAAACCGCCGATTATCACAAATCCTATCTACCCGATAAGGGCGGTTGGCCGCAAACTTCTTGAGACCGCGCTTAGCGAGCCGGTGCCGCGGGAGCCGCGGGCGCTGCTGCGGGCGGCGCGGGCGCTCCGGTCGTGGTTGTCATCGGAGCTGCCGGGGCCATTGCCGGAGCAGGGGCCGGGGCTTCCTCCTTTTTCTTGCATGACGTGAGAAGCGGAGCTGCGGTGAGCATCAGCACTATGGCGACGAATCCAATCCTTTTCATCTTTAACCTCCGTTTTTTGGTAGTAGCCTTGAAAGTATAGTTCTTTACCACAAATAGTAACCGATGTAAAATCCATTTTTACATCAGTCGCGCAGAAAAAAGCCGCCTTAGAGCGTCCGCCCCGAGCCTTGAAACGCGCGGCGAAAGCCTTCCTGCAGCAATCTGAAAAACTGGTTTTCTTATGGTCGGTCGCTATAAGCATATACCATAATTGGAAATTGTCAAAGATTTTTTTATTTTTAGGCCAGAGATGAAGGCCGCTCATAAAGACAGGTTTCGTCGAGGCAAGCAAGCCGCGTTATTTAGCGATATAATAATAAATGGATTCGTTGAAAAGAGGGTCCAAAGGCAGGTAAGAGTCGAGTTATATGAAAGATAAAGCCCAGCGCACGCCGTTACAGATCATCCTTATCATAGCGTTTTCCATTTTTGTCGCCAATGCCGCGGTGATGACGGTCTTTTACTTCATGCGCGCCATGCCGGAACTCCTTAAGACGCTCGTAGACCCGGTCGTACTTGTCCTTACGTTATCGCCGATACTGTATCTCTTCATATTCCGTCCGTTGATACTCCTTATACGGGAGCGCACCGCCGTCGAAAACGAGCTGCGGAAAGAACGCGATATGGCGCAGAGATACCTCGAAGTGGCGGGCGTCATGCTCCTGGTGCTCGATGCAGAAGGCAGGGTCATCCTTATAAACAAAAAGGGATGCAGGACGCTCGGCTACGAGGAAAAAGAGATACTTGGAAAGAACTGGCTCGATAACTTCATCCCCCGGAAGTTGAGGGGCGAGGTCGAACTGGCCTTCGAGAGATTAAAAAGCGAAGCCGCGTGGAACGGATACTTCGAAAACCCGGTCCTCACCAAAAGCGGCGAGGAAAGGATAATCCTCTGG
Source organism: bacterium (assembly GCA_027310325.1). Lineage (GTDB taxonomy): Bacteria > Desulfobacterota > GWC2-55-46 > GWC2-55-46 > GWC2-55-46 > JAKAIQ01. Next base: position 1,348 of record DAIDBB010000042.1, read on the forward strand.
CAGAACAGGGTGCTGAAGGATGAAAAGGGCGCATTTATCGGCTTCCTCGGTTCTGGCGAGGACATAACCGAGCGCAAACGCGCCGAGAAGGCCCTTAAAGAGAGCGAGAACAGGTATCTCCTGGTCCATAATTCGGCATTCGACGGCATAATCACGGCGAACGCCGAGGACGTTATCATAGACTGTAACCCCGCGGCAGAGAAGTTCTTCGGCTACAAAAAAAAGGAGCTCATCGGGATGCCGACCGTCAAGCTCATGCCCGAGAGCTACAGGCAGCGGCACCTTGACGGACTGAGGCGGTTCGTGGAGACGGGCATAAGCGATGTCCAGGGGAAGGTCCTCGAGGTGGAGGCCCTGAGCAAAAACGGCGAGGTCTTTCCCGTGGAACTCGTGTTAAGCAGTTTCACCCTCGGAGGCGTCATAAACTTCACGGCCATGATGCGCGACATCACCGAGAGAAGGAAGGCCGAGAAGGAAAAAGACCTCATACAGGCC
>DAIDBB010000048.1 GCA_027310325.1 bacterium
TTCGTCGTTGACCGACTCCCTGGTGTATTCGGCCATGTCGATTTCTTTTGATATCCTGTTATAAGCGTCTTTGTATCTGCTCTTCAGGGGCTTGAGAATTTCAAAGACGCTCTTTTTAACAAGCTGCACCATTGTGGGCACCGCAATATCAGCGATAACGTGAGTTGCGTCTATGCGCTGGATTTCATTCTTCTCAATGAGCTTTGCCTTTATAAGGTGGCTCAGTATGCTGTCAAAGATCTCCTTTTCCTTGCCGTTCTCCAATAGGCGCTTACGGAAATCTCCGAGGGATGAATGATCAAAGGGCCTTTCATCGAGCCTCAATCCCAAAGCATACTTTATCTCAATATCATACATGCAGGCCCGTTCCATCTCCCGGTCCGAAAAGTTCCTGTGAAACTGGAGTATGGTCGCCATCGCCAGGAGGGATGGCGATATCGGAGGCCGCCCGTTGTCATTGCAGTACATCTCCTTAAAGTGCTCATCCTTTATGATAGGCCAGACCACATCCCGGAACTTCCGGTAAAAGCTGTCCGGAGGTATGAGCTGCTCACAGATGTAATCGGCGTCAATGAAACTGCCTTGGGCGACGCGCGGTTTTAGCATCGTTGTTTTCACCTTCCTCCAAGATGAATTTGCTTCATCATATTTCAAAAAGAAGGAGGAGACAAGTTAAATAACCACCGTTTATTAAGGTAACTCTACAATAAAGATAATGGCAAATAGTAGCGTTATTACGAATAGTTTTAGGCATAAAATAGACTTAGACTTTAATCTAATGATTGTTTCGTCATCGTTTTCTTTGTTTCTTGTGAAAAATGACTTAATTAAATATCCAGAGCCGAACGGCCATCGATACCATTCACCAATTAATTCAACAGCAGAATCTTTTTTCATCAAATTTTCCCACGTACCACGATGAACATTTTTCATGTAGATATAATACTGGCGATAATAATGATATACTTTTGCCAATAATACAGCCGGAGCAATAACTAAAATTAATCCTACAATTCCAATGATTATTTGCTTAGTTGACATTGATCACCAATTCCCTCCGCCAATCGTCCATGTATAACTCCCGCCAGCCGTGCCGAACAAATAAGTATCTGGCAGACTCGGCCCAATAGTTATCCCGCCGCCGCTGACACTACCATCTGGACTTCTATAACCTCCTACTGACAAAACGCCAAGCCCAGCTCTGCCACCATTAACAAATGTTCCATTTAATTGGCTCACATTACAACTATTATTGCCGCTAATATGAATTCCTGCACCTCCATAATATGCCGAAGCGGCAACCCCTGCGCCAGCAACGACCGTCGCAGACGAAGACCAACCGCGATACCATGGCTGTCGTGGATCATGAGCGTAATTGCCATATATTCCAAATGTTCCTCCGAACCCAAATGCTGCTCCTGTAGCTTCAAAACCGATTGTGACGCCAAATAGTCCTGTTGGATCAATAAAATTAACAGGGTCATTTCCCGTGTAACGATAAAGATTCGTCTCAATCAAGGGTTTTCCGACACTATCAACGTAAGCATGCAAACGGTAGAGATCGTGGAAGGACTACCGAAACTGAAATTTGACGCGATACTTACGCGAGATGAAGTCTAGACCACTATACTGAAATTGTACTAATTTTCGCCATAACGGACATGAATTATCAAAAGGGATAGTTCGCCTATTCAACAATTATGTCACAATGGAATTTAATTGATTAATTTGACAAACCTTCATAAAATCTATAAAGTACACAAAAATATATAAACCAAAAATTTTATAAAAAGAGGGGATATGTCTTCTGAAAATCTAAAAGATAGTGACACTTGGTATGAAGGTGATGATGACTCAACATCCAACGAGGATGTTGTCTTTACAGAATACGATATTTCTGCATCTCCTAACGACTTTAATATAAAGACATTGTTTGACTTTATCGACTCAGGAATAGTCGAGATTCCAGGCTTTCAAAGAAACTACGTATGGGATATTAAAAGGGCTTCAAAATTAATTGAATCTATAATAATAGGAATCCCTATTCCTCAAATCTTTTTATTCCAAGAGGCAAAAAATAAATTTCTGGTAATAGATGGCCAGCAAAGGTACATGACTATCTATTATTTTTTAAAGAAGCGCTTCCCTCGTTTAGAGAAACGAACCGAATTAAGAAAAATATTCGATGAATCGAATAAAATACCTGAAAGCATTTTATTCGACAATACTTATTTTACAGATTTCAACTTACAACTTCCCGAACAACTACCAGACAAAAAAAACAGGCTAAACAAATTGAATTATTCTACGCTAGATGACGGCGTCAGAACTGATTTTGATTTAAGAACTGTTAGGAACATTATCATAAAGCAAAATTCTCCTGATGATAATGAATCAGTTATTTACGAAATTTTCAATCGCTTAAACACTGGCGGTGTTAATTTGAAAGCACAAGAAATAAGGACAAGCTTGTATCATTCAAATTTTTACGAAATGTTATACAAAATAAATCTCAAAAATGAGCCGGGTAGGGTGGGCTGAGCCCACCTCTATAATTACTCTCTTCCCACTTCCGGAAAGCCGGGTAGGGTGGGCTGAGCCCACCTCTATAATTACTCTCTTCCCACTTCCGGAAAGTCTACAACGCCGCCTCCCCAATCCGCTGGGTACAGGCCGTCTTCTACGTATCTCTGAAACGTTGAATACTTCCAATCTTTCGGCGAAGCCGCTAGGCCGTGCTTCACGGAGTTATAATGAATATAATCGCAATGCATCCGAAAGTCCGCTTCGTCCCTGATCCGGTGCTCCCAGAAACGTCTCTGCCAGACCGTAGCCTCCCTGTGCCTTATGCGCGATTGGCACGGAGGCGGAGTCACAAGACTTCCTTTCACTCTCTTTGTGAAGCCTTTCTTAATCAACGCCCATCTGACCGAATAATCAAAATCCCCTTCTGGAAGCTCCCATATACAATGCAGGTGGTCGGGCAGCAGAACCCAGGCTTTTACTTCAAGGGGTTTCTCTTCCCTTACCTCTCTTATGGCCGGCCTTAGCGCCGTTCTCGATTCATCCAGGCAAAGTATCGCCTGCCTTCCATATGTAACAACCGTGAAAAAATAAGAGCATCCGTCCCTAGCCCTTTTATAATTGGACATCTATTCTCCGTGCAAAGCCTGTAAAATGGTGGGCTCAGCCCACCCTACGCTACTTCCCCGGTATTCGAATCAATAAAGATACACAGATCGCCGCCTTTGGTAAATTTAGGATTGACGTAGTAGACAGCCCAATATTCTTTATTTTTTAATTTGTCCCTTCTCTCCAGGGTATACCTGTCATCAGAATCGGAAAGATACGGATTCGATGGGGTAGTGTAATGAGTCGCTTTCACTCTCATCGAATCAACATCATAGCCAAGTTTCTTACCCTCTTTATTTGCAAGCTCTATAGCCTTGTCTTCCGTTATCCGCGTGTTAGTTCCATACGCTTCTAAAGTCATGAAAGCCGTTAAAGCGACGGCCACTTGCAAAAAAATAAGAAGATAAAATTTTCTCAATCTCATATACCGCAACCCTCTTGCGATACCGGTTTCATTATTTGTTAGTTACGCTAACCCAACTTACGCGACAATAATCACGTTCGAGGTTGATTTTGGGACAAATCAGGTCGAGATTTAAAGGACGGACTACAACCGAATATGGATATTTTAGCAGAATAGAATCCCAACAACATCTTCTATGAACCCACTGACCTTCTTAACGCCAGGCTTATACTTACCAGGATGCCCACATTTATTTCTCAAACCTAACGCGTCTTCCAAGACCGACCTCTCATTTTTATCAACAAGGCCAAGTTCTTGTGCAACTAGCAGTAATGTGGATTCTTTTATGTACGAGAGGTCGTCGATTTGTTTTATCTGACGTGCCTTCGTGTCATATTTTTGTACCGCCTTATTAATGCTCGTTCGATCAGAGAGCATAACTTTATTTTGGATATTTCTTATTGCGCCAGCCCATAAAAAAACTACAGCCGCTCGAAGAGCACCCACACTAAGACATGTCATAGCTTCCTTGACGTAATCAGCGACATCAGAGTCGGCGACGGCTTCGGCTATCTTCGTCAGCCCCGATATGTCGTGCTCAATTTCTACATCTGCCTCTGGAAGGCCAAGCAATTCTCGTACGTATTTTGAGCCAGAATCTGTTATAGCCCAAAGGAATCTATTCCCCGACTTTCCATCTACATCAACGTAAGGTGCTGAGCGTGATAAGACATCAGCGAGATTTATTTTTGCCGCCTTCGATATGTGAGCACGCTTTAAAAGGCGACGGAGTTCCTCTACTGTAAGATGCTCTTTTTTGCTATATCGTTTTTCGTAGTATAGGGTGGCCAGACACACGTCACGCAGAGGCGAGTCTTCGAGGGGATGTAGAAATTCGACAAGAGTCATTCAGGTTCTTCTGGCAAAGGTTTATTGCCCTTTTTGACATTATATGTTTCTTTTAAATACATCTCTCCCGGTACTGTAAGCTGCCATCCCCCGCCCTTTTTATGAAATAGGCTCTTGTTTTTGTGACGTTTCTGTCGCATTGTGTTATCTGATCTCGTCGGAATGGTAAGGCCGACTTCCTGAGCTTCTTCTTCCATGAAGTTTCTGGTTATCGGAAATACCCCATATTGAGAATAGAGCCAGGCTACGATCAGTATCACATTCTCGTCAGGCTTACTATGTTCAAATGAACTGAAGAATTCTTCCTTATCTGCAGTGGGTGGTGGCGCGGGAGGCTTATTTTCGCCCTCCTCCACTTTACCTCCATGAACTGCTTTCTCGAAAAATAAGGGCTTAAGAATTTCAAACGCATGCCCACGAATTGATGGATCAAATTGAACTATAATTTTGTTAATTTCGTTTAATTTTTCTATAGTATCTTTGACTTTGTCTGTCGACATTTGGCCTCGAAGATAAGGATTATTATGCAGATTAAAGCGAATAGAATATTTCACAGTATATTACATGATAGAAAGTAATTTGTCAATCATTGAACTAGTGGAAGGCTCCGCGGGCATTTTTTGCAATAGACATTTTCTTTAATGGTATCCATAACTGTCCAATAATCTACAATTTATCAAGAAAACAAAGGGGTTAGCTCAAACTGTTCGAGTCCCGACAGCTTCAAGGGGGGACTCTAAGGTCTCCGCTCGTCGCTCTCGCTCCTCGCTCTGACCCGCGCGCTTTTGCTTACAGCCTTTCTCCCGAAAGGCCTCTTCCTCACTTATCGTTCGGCGTTCGGATGCCGTTCGAGTCCCGTCAACACGAAAAAATAAAAGGGGCTGGTTTTTGATGAGGGGGACTCGCCCTCCGTTCGCGACATCCCTGTCGGCTCACTCCGGGTCCGACCAACTTCACTTCCGGCCCGCCTCCCGGCGTGCCTAATCCTCGCGCCTGCTCGGCGTGAAGGCGGCGTTCGAGTCCCACCATCCGATATCAAATTAAAAAAGCCAGCCCTTTGACTGGCTGGCTTTTTTTAATTTGGTGCCGAAGGGGGGACTCGAACCCCCACGGGTCTCCCCACCACCCCCTCAAGATGGCGTGTCTACCAATTCCACCACTTCGGCATTGGGCAATTTGTCTATTACTTTGCGGGCGCTGACTGAGGCGCGGGCGCCAGGGGGACCTTTCCCTGCTGGGCGCCGGCGGGCGGCACAGCCTGAGCTGGCGCGGCCTGCCTGCCGGAGGGCGGCACGGTCACGGACGGCACGTTGCTCATTATGGAAGAGGTCCTTGTTTTCCCCGACAGGTACGTAAGGTACGTGGAGGTCAGCATGAATATGACGGCGGCCCCGATCGTTATCTTGGTAAGGAATGTCGCCGGACCGGCGCTCCCGAATATCGTCTGGCTCGAAGCGCCCCCGCCGAAGGTGGAGCCGATGCTCGCGCCCTTCCCAACCTGGAGAAGCACCACTATCACGATGATTATGCTTACTATGATATGGATGGCCGAGACTAACGTATACATGTTACCTCCAAAACTTATAAAAAACCCGTCATCCGGGCTTGATTTTTACGGTAAATAGGTATTTTACATATCCGGCAATAAAAAGCAAGCCTTAATTTAACGGCTGGACGATCATGCGATATGCTGGAATTTTACGATCCGCGCGAAGTCGTCGGCCTTGAGGCTCGCCCCGCCCACCAGGGCCCCGTCTATGTTCGGCTGGGCCATGAGGTCGTCGATGTTGTCCGGCTTTACGCTCCCGCCGTATACTATGCGGAGGTCCTTAACGGCATCGGGCCCGAACATCTCGAAGAGATGTTCCCTGAGGGCGTTATGGACCTCTTCGGCCTCCTGGGGTGTGGCGTTCTTTCCGGTGCCGATGGCCCAGATGGGCTCATACGCTATCGTGATGTCCTTCACGACGCTTCCGGCAAGGCCCGCGAGCGCCTTTTTGACCTGCGACCTTACCTTCGTAAGGGTCTTGCCCTTCTCCCGCTCGGCAAGCGTCTCGCCGACGCAGATGATGGGCTTAAGATTACCCTTCAAGGCGGCGATGACTTTTTTGTTCACAGCCTCGTCGGTCTCCTTGAAATATTCCCTCCGCTCCGAGTGCCCGACGATCACATACCGGCACCCGGCGGCTGCGAGCATCTCGGCCGATACCTCGCCGGTGTACGCGCCGCTTTTTTCCCAAAAGAGGTTTTGCCCGCAGAGTTTTATGGGGCTGTCGGCGACCAGATGGCTCAGGTGATGGATGGATGTGAAGGGCGGGGCTATTACGACCTCTACGGCGTCTATACCTTTTATAAGCTCCCTTAGCCTCATCACCAGGTCCACGCCCTGGTTGATGACCATGTTCATCTTCCAATTTCCGGCTATGAGGGGTTTCTGCATGCCCTTTTCCGTTGGAGCCCCCGGGATATGTAAGGCTAGCTGGCCGCTACAGCCATCTTCTTGCGCCTTAGCGCCGCGATGCCGGGAAGCTCGTTGCCTTTCAGTATCTCGAGGAAGGCCCCGCCGCCTGTCGATATGTAGCTCATCTTGGCGTACTCGCCCGCTCGGTGGATGGCCACATCGGTGTCCCCTCCCCCGACTATCGTCATCGCGTAGGTGCTGGCGACACTCGTTACCATGGCGAAGGTGCCGCGGCTGAAGGCGTCTATCTCGAAGACCCCCATCGGGCCGTTCCAGATGATGGTCTTGGCGTTCTGTATCGCCTCGGTAAAGAGGGTGACGGTGGCCGGCCCTATGTCGAGGGCCATCCAGTCCTTCGGTATCTCCTGGTAGGTGACGACCTTTGTCTCCGCCGAGGGGCTGAACTTGTCGGCGACGACGAAGTCAACGGGCATGAAGAGCTTTATATGCTTTTGCCGCGCCTTGTCTATCACCTCCCGGGCGTTTTCCAGGGCCTCGGTCTCGCAGAAGGAGTTCCCTATCTCGTACCCTAGGGATTTAAAGAACGTAAGCGCCATGGCCCCTCCGATTATGAGCTTATCGACCCTGTCGCAGAGGCTTAAGAGTATCCCGACCTTGTCCGAGACCTTCTTTCCGCCGATTATCGCCACGAGCGGCCTTACGGGCTTCTCCATGGCCATAGAGAAGTAGGTAAGCTCCTTTTTCATGAGGAACCCGGCCCCGTACTCCTTTACGTGCTTCGTTATGGCGACGTTCGACGCGTGGGCACGGTGGGCCACGGCAAAGGCGTCGTCTATGTAAACATCGGCGAGCTCGCCGAGTTGTCTACCGAACGCGTCGTCGTTTTTTTCCTCCTCGGGGCGGAACCGGAGGTTCTCAAGTAGGACCACGTCCCCCGGCTTCATGTTGGCGACTATTTTCCCGGTCTCCTCGCCGACGCAGTCGGGGGCGAGCACGACCTCTTTTTCGAGGAGCCTCGCGAGCCTCTTGGCGACGGGCGCGAGGCTCATCTCCGGGACCCTTTTACCCTTGGGCCTACCGAGGTGGGAAGAGAGTATGACCATCGCGTTTTCGTCGAGGGCGTAGTTTATCGTAGGAAGGACGCTCCTTATCCTCGTATCGTCGGTGATGTTCTTGTTCTCGTCGAGGGGCACGTTGAAGTCGACCCTCATGAGGACCCGTTTCCCTTTTATGTCGATCTCGTCTATATATTTAAGGTTATTGTTCAAGACCCCACCTCCGAATACGGATTATAGCAGGATTTTTTTTAAGACCAGACTACAGGCC
>DAIDBB010000063.1 GCA_027310325.1 bacterium
CCCTTAAGCCCGGCGAACGCCAGGGCCCCGTTGCTTTCCCTTATTCTTTCAATAATGCCTATGAGGATCGAAACGCCTATCGAGTTTATGAGGTCGGTCTCGGAAAAATCGATTACGATCTTCTTGAAACCCTTCTTGAGGAAATCGTCGCACATCTCCTCGAGCCTTTCGCCCTCGATGTCGTTAAGATAATCGTCGGGATAAAGGATGACTGAGTCCCCCATGTCCAGGTAGCTTCTATGTCTTTTGATCATCCCTGTTTTTCTCCTCTTTTTGTCAGGTACTTGACCAACACTATCTTTACGCCGCCCATGAGCTTCTCGAACCTAACCTCGTCCATAAGCCCTTTCATCAGTTCTATGCCCCACCCTCTTTTACGCGGCAGCCTCCCGTTATCCCTCGAAGGGCCCTCAACGCTGGAAGCCTCGAAGTCGGCCCCGGGGTTCTCCACGTGTATGGTAAGCCTGTCTCCACCGACCACGAACCTCAAGAACACCTTGCTGTCCTTTACGCGGCTGTGCTCGAAGGCGTTTATGCACGCCTCTATCAGCGCGGCCTTTATCTGCCCGATGGAGTTTTCATCGAAGCCCATCCCTGACCCTATCTCCTCGACGGCCCTGGCCGCGACAAGCTCGGCCTTTACGGCCGACGGGAGCGTCACCTCGAACTCCTTGGCGGGGAATACCGCGCCGGCGCCTTTCTTTTCTCCGGGGGCCTTCCCTATCGAGTCCCTTATCGCGCGGAGCTGCGCCATATCAGAGGTGTAGATGCCGTCGCTGTCGGCCCTTTTCCGCGCCTCTTCCGTAAATCCGGCCTGTCCCGCTATCCACCTTACGATCCTCGTGGTCTTGAAGTTCTCCCTGAGTATGAGGCTCCTTCTTATGAAGTTCTCGACGTCGCCGAGGTTGACCTGTGTTGCCGCCTCCTTGATGCCGGCTATCCAGACGACCTCGTCGCTGTCGCCGTATCTGCTGTTCTGGAACCCGTTGGCTGCCACTACCGCCATGCCGGTCTCGCCCTTCTCCCATCTTGACGTATCGAAACAGCCCACTATCTGAGGGAGATCTACCTCTTCCTCCTTGACCTCCGGGGTGAATATTCCGTCCCTGGACCGCTCCAGAAAGGCCTGGTTCCTTAAGAAAGCCTTCGGCACCTTCTGCCCGTTAAAGGACTTAAGCGCCTTCAATGCCTCATCCCTCATCCTGGAGCGGACCCTGGCCCCTTTAAGCTCATAGCCTTCCTTGAGCGCCCCCCGTATTATCGACGTCTTCACCTCGTCGACACTCCTACCCTTTACGCGTGTCTCGTAGGTAAATCTTATGAAATCCCTCAATACCCCGTCCCCGGACCATTTTATGCAGCCGAAGCTCGAATCGACGAGCCCGGTTGCGCTTAAGCCAGCTATGGCCTCCTTAAGCTCATCCACGCCGTACCCGAGCTTCCCGGAAAGCTCCTCCTCGGACGTCGCGAGCCCCGTGCGGACGCATTCATTCAAGACCCGCAACTCCTTTATCCCTGAAAGCTTCAGAGACGACTTGAGCACAAATCCGGTATTTCCTTCCGCGAGCTCTCCGGCGTAGAGGTCCGCGAAGTCCCTCAGAGCAATGATGTTCCTGCCGGACCTTTCCGCCGACCGTACGATGTTTTTCATATAAAGGGGGGTGCCCTCGAGCTTTTTGGCGGCTATCGTAAGTATCTCGGAATCGAACCCGACGTTACAAAGCCTTGAGAGCTCCGCCATCATCGAAACCGCCCCGTCCGTGTCGAGCCCCGTTAGCTCCATCGCCTCTATCGAGCCGGTAAGGCCCCCTCCCTCGAGTATCCCCCTTGTCGGACTCGAGACAAGGAACGGGCATGAGCCGAGGTTGAGCACGTCGCCGACCTCCTTCATAACGCCGGACCCGTTCGCTCCAGGCGTCATCCCGGGCATCAGGTGGAAGTCGTCGAGTATCAGATAAACGGGTATTTCGGAATGGAGTGTAATGAGATATGGGGCCTTGATAGCGTTTCTTAAGACCGCCGTATGGTCGCCGCTTTTCCTGGCCTCCCGGTGCCTGACGATGATATCC
>DAIDBB010000084.1 GCA_027310325.1 bacterium
AGCCTGGTGTACGAGAGCCGGAGTCCCGCGAGTTCCGCCTGTGCCTGCCTGCCCCTCACCTGCGCGGCCTGGGTTTTGACCGACGACCTGGCCTGATCAAGGGCCGCCCTCTCGGCGTTTAGCATGGCCATTGTCTCGGCCTCGACGCTGTCGTGCGTCTTCACCGATACTTCCGCCTGCGAAAGGGCCTCCTCTGCGGTCTTGAGAGAGGCCTCTGCAGTTTCATAGTTGGTCTTTGCCCTGTCAAAGTTTTCCTGCGTGACATAGCCGCCCTTTATCAGTTCCTGGGCGCGCTGGAGGTCTATTCCTGCCTGCTTAAATAGCGCCTTCCTGGAGTCAATGTCGGCCCTCCTTGACCGGACCGCTGCGACGAGGACCGCTTTTTCCTCAATCGTCCGTTTGAGCGTCGCCTCAGCGGCCAGGACCTTTTTCTCCTCAGCCGTTACGGTCGCCTTCAACTCATTGATGCGCATCTTTTCCGCCTCAGCGGAAGAGGCCGCCTCCTTGACCGTTTTCTCGTAGGTATCCGGCTCAAGTTCGAGGATAACATCTCCTTTGTGAACGAGCTGGTTGTCAGCGACATTGACCTTTAAGACTGTCCCCGGGACTTTCGACGAAACTGTGTAGACGGTGCCGGATACAAACGCGTCTTCGGTCGAGACATGGGCCTTCAGATACAACGAGTAAAAGAAGAGCGCGACAAGACCGGCAACGGCCGCCAGAGCGAATATGACTATGGCTGACTTCTTTTTACTCCTGTTTTTCATAGCCTCTGCGCCGTCCATGTACAAAACCCCCCTAAGTGCTTTACACCATCATTAGTAATAATTTAGCTTTACGCAGGAACTAAATCCCTTTTTCCACCAATATCGGACTCGCCAGCCTCCTTATCAGCGGGAGCTTCCTGGCGAAAAGAAAAGAACCCATCACGCATACGGCCCCGCCGATAATAAGCGTATTCGAGGCGCCTATGTTCTTGGCGGCGTATCCGGCAAGGAGACTCCCGAAAGGGGCCGTCCCCATAAACGACATGGTGTAGAAGCTCATCACCCTTCCCCTCTTGTTGTCATCCACTATCGTCTGGAGTATGGTATTGCACGAAGCGAGGTTTATCATCATGCCAAACCCGGCGAAGATGATAAAAAACATCGAAAGCCATACTGTGCGCGAAAATGCAAACGCTATCAATGCGCCTCCCAGGATCGCCGTTGCGATGACTATTACCCTGCCAAGCCCGCGCACGGACCTCCTTGAAGCGAGGTAGACGCTCGCCGTTAGTGCGCCTATCCCGGCGGATGCCATGAGAAAGCCCAGCGTATGGGGCCCTCCCTTGAGGATGTCTTTTGCGAAAATGGGCAAAAGCACAGCGTAAGGCGCGCCCATGAGGCTTATGAGGCCGAGAAGGAAAAGGAGGATGCGTATCGGGGGAAAACCGAAGGCGTAGATGAACCCCTCCTTAAGCTCCACAAAGACGTGCCGGCGTTTTACCTTATCCGCCGCCGTCGGAGCGATCCTCATGGCAAGTAAAGCGACGATGACCGCGAGATAGCTAAGGGCGTTAAAGAGGAAGCATACACCCTCTCCGGCCACGGCTATGAGAACCCCCGCAATGGAAGGCCCGATAAACCGCGCCGAATTTACGATCGACGAGTTTAAGGCTATTGCGTTGCCGAGGTCCTCCCTTCTTTCGACCATCTCGACAAGGAACGACTGGCGAGTCGGCATATCGAAGGCATTAACGAGGCCTATGAACGAAGTAAGTATTATGATATGCCAGATATTGATGATACCGTCGAATATCAAAAAGGTCAGTATCGCCGCCTGCAGCATGGAAAGCGTCTGGGTCACTACGATCATTTTGTGGCGGTTTAACCTGTCGGCCAGCACCCCTGCAACGGGGGCCAGTAAAAAGGTCGGTATCTGCCCGGCGAAGCTCACTACGCCAAGCAGCAGGGCCGAGTTGGTGAGCCTGTAGACGAGCCAGCTTATCGCCACCTGCTGCATCCATGTCCCAATGAGGGATATCATCTGTCCCGCGAAGAAGAGACGGAAGTTCCTGTGTTGCAGGGCACGGACGATGACCTTAAGCCCTTCTTCGTTTTTCTGAATCATTTCCAGGGGCACGGCTCCTTATATTAAATATCTCTTTAACGCCAGAACCATATTATCAAAGGTCAGTTGCTTTTTCCAGCCGCATACAGCATAAGATTTGACGTTATTTCTTCAATTTTGATAATATCCCTTAATCCTTTGCCCTCATATC
>DAIDBB010000096.1 GCA_027310325.1 bacterium
ATGTCGAATCGACGAGGAAGCGGGAGATAAGCAGGCCGAGCTTAGACGGATAGAGGCTCAGGCCGCCCTTGATGCAAAAGCCCTCGAAGAGCGGAGCGCAATTGAACGGAAGGCCAGGGACGTCAGAGAAAAGATAGAAAGGGTTAAGAACACACTCTTGAAGGCTCAGTTTGTGAAAAACGCCTCGGATGACATGAAGAGGCATCACTGCAGGGTAGAGCACTTGAGAAAGGAGTTGGTTGCCCTTGAAGACACCTTAGCCCGATTTCAGGACCGGGAACATGCCTGCCGAGAAGCTGAGAAGAAGCTCCTTATGCTAAGGAAGTCTCTTGACGAGCTTCGGATAACAAAAAAGCACTCGGAAGACATATCGGCCAGGGATCTTCGCCATGCGAAAGAAGCCTCGGAACTGCTCGGAAAAGTCCCATGCGGATCGGAGTATCACAGAAGGTGTCCGCTCCTTATAAGCGCAGTTAAGGCTCAGGAGTCGATACCTGCGATAATGGCCAGGCTGCAGGCATCGGGTGCTACCGAAGGCAAGGAAAACGACCTCCAGAAGGAGATCAGTCTTCTGGAGCCGCGTGTTGTGGAGTTGACGGAGTTGCAGCGGAGGATCAAGGAGGCTGTCAGTAAAAGGCAGTCCCTTTCAAAAGAACTCGCGGAAGTCGAAGCGCAGGCGAGGAAAGCCGGCGAACTGGCAACGCTTCTACCTGAAGTGGAGTTTGCCGAATCCATCTATCCGGGCTTGGTGAACGAATTGAAGGTCCTTGATGCTACGCTTGAATCCTTCAGGTCTGATGAGCGTCCTTTTGAGAAGGTAAACGGGGCGGAAAAGGAGCTTAGCCTTTTAAAGTCCAAACGGCAGGAATACCTGGGACGGCTGACTGAGGTCAAAAAACTACTCGGGGGTGTTGAGAAGAAGATTTCCGATGGCGAAGCGGCTGAAAAAGAACTGAAGGCGATCGAAGGGCGTCTGGAAGCGTTAAACGGAGATATCTCGGAATGGGTGCTTTTGGAAAAAGCCTTTGGGAACGAGGGGGTAGTGGCACTTGAGATAGATGACGCGGGCCCTTCGATAAGCGCGGCCGCCAATGACCTTCTTTCTAGCTGTTTCGGCACCAGGTTTAGCGTGAGGATAGATACCCAAGCTGCTAAAGCAGACGGGAAAGGTCTCAAGGAAACCTTCGATATAACCGTTTATGACGCATTAAGAGAGGAATCGAAAAGCCTAAGGACCATGAGCGGTGGCGAAAAGGTCTGGATTGAGGAGGCTATCACCAGGGCGATATCACTGTATAACGCCCGCCGAAGCGGCCGTAGATACCAGGCGCTTTTTACGGATGAAAAGGATGGTGCGCTGGACTTCAAGCGAAAAAAAGAGTTTATCGCTATGAAAAAGCGCGTACTTGATCTCGGCGGTTATGAAACAGAGCTCTTCATCTCCCACTCACCTGATGTGCAGGATGTCGCGGACTCGAGAATACAGCTGTAATCGGTAATACATAAGTAGACAGTTTTTTCAGTAGGTCACGAACAAGCCCTCTTTTTTGGGTTTTGCCTTTTTCAGGAAACCTTATAAGCAATCGGAGCCGACTCCGGTCTATAAGACGTTCTTGAAGGCAATCCCCCTCTAAAGAGGGCTTTTTTTATATAAGAAAAGGTCCGGCCAAGCGCAGCAACATAAATCCAAGAGGCAGAAGGAGATGAAAAATGGTTATCAATAAAGAGGGTAAGGTGATAAAAGTAATGCCGGAAACCGAGGTTGAATCAAAACTGATACTCGGCAAACTGAGTGGAATAATAAACGGTGGTTATCGAGTGGAAAAAAGGGCATGGGGAGGGTATATAGTATCCGACCCGGCGCTGAGATTCGAATGGGAAGCAGAGGATGTGGTTATTGATGTAAGGAGGTTGCTAGGG
>DAIDBB010000100.1 GCA_027310325.1 bacterium
TCCTTATCCCGGGCCGTACCCGTACCGCTATCCCTATCCGTTCCCGTACCCTTATCCTTACTGATAAGGGATATATAAAGAGACCTTATAAAGAGGGCGCTAAAACGCCCTCTTTTCATTTCAGGCTTCGATATCCGGCTATTTCGTGCCGCAGCCGTCCTTGACCCCCTTTAAGTACATCATGTAATCGTCGTAGTAATCGTCCATGAGGTCATTAAGGTCCTGGCTTTCAGGATCGGCTATGCCTTTTTTCAACTTGAGGTATTCTATGAAGGTCATTCAAGCCTCCGTTATATGGGTTCCCCTCTTTCTTAAAGAGGGGACAGGGGAGATTTTTAAGGATGTCCTCGGAGTCGCCGCGGCTGCGCGGGAAAAGGACCGCCGGAGACACGGAGGCTCTCGAAACCGTCGAAAAAGCGATCTGTAATCCCCCTTTTCCCCCCTTTAGAAAAAGGGGAGATTCACGCTTTCGCCTCTTTTTTCCTGTATGGTATCGGGTCAACGACCCCGGCCTCCCTGAACCCCCGGAGCCTCAAGAGGCACGAGTCGCATTGCCCGCAAGCTTCCTGCGAGTCCTTGTAGCATGACCAGGTAAGACCCAGGGGCGCCCCCAGCTCAACGCCTTTTTTGACTATCGCGGATTTCCTCATATGGATAAGCGGGGTCTTTATCCTTATGCCCGTGCCGGGCCTTGTCCCCAGCTCAGCCGCCTTCTCGAAGCTCTTGAAGAACTCCTCCCTGCAGTCCGGGTATCCGGAGCTGTCCTCCTCGACGGCCCCTATATAGACCTCCCTCGCCCCTATGACCTCGGCCCACGAGACCGCTATGGAAAGGAGATGTGCGTTCCTGAAAGGCACGTACGTAACTGGTATATCCTTCCGGGAAAGGTCCGCCTCCGGGACCTCTATTGATTCGTCCGTCAGGGCCGAGCCGCCTATCTCCTTCAGATGGCTTATGTCGGCTATGAGCCGCTTTTTTACACCGTAGAAGTCGGCGATGGCGTTAAAGGCCTTTAGCTCCCGCGCCTCGGTCCTCTGGCCGTAATTCACATGGAGGAAGGCGCACTCCATACCCCCGGCCTCCTTCAAGGCGATAGCCGCGGCAACGGCGCTGTCCAGTCCGCCGCTTAATAGTACAACGGCCTTAACCATCAGTTGATTAAAACATATAGGCCGGGTTCCATCAACCAAAAAAAATCAAAAAGTGCTGATATAGCGTCCAGTTTAACTCAAGCGGCGAGCGAGGAGGATTGAGGCCCCGGTGAGCCGAACCCGATACCCGAAAAAGCCCGGCAGCAGAGAGCCGATGTAATCTTCGCCGCGATTCATCCGAAGATATTGACGACTATCTTCTTTATTACCTCCTCCAGCGGGCCTTCCGTCGAAAGCTTCAAGTAAGGTTTTATATCCGGAGGCATCTGCTCGAAGGATTTTTTCTGCTTGAGATATATCTCCCAGTCCGCGTCGGATACCGCGCCTTCTTCCGATGCCCTCTTCATGAGACGGCCCCTTACGGCCTCGTCGCCGGCGACGCACTCTATCGCATAAAACTCAGCGTCCCTGCCGAGGGCCTTGACGGCCGACCTTACATCGTAAAGGTATCTTACGTCCGAAAACGTCGCGTCAAGGACGACCGAGCGGCCGGACTTGAGAAGACCAACACCCCTTTCGATAAGGGCATGGTAAGTCTTCCCGGTAAATTCCTTTGTATAGATGCCTTCGCCGAAGCCGGCGGGCCTATGCTCCGTAGCCGGGACCCCGGCAAGCTCTTTCCTGACGGCATCCGATGATACGCGCACCATGCAGAGCCTGTCGGCCAGGGCCTTTGCGACCGCTGTCTTTCCAGTCCCGGATAGCCCCCTTACGACTATCATAAGGGGCCTGAACCCGCTCACCCCGGCCTCGCCATACCCGGCGTATAGCCCTGCGAGGTGGAAGTGGTGACAGGCGTTTATGAACGCAAGGCGCTTCTCCGTGCCCGTCACCTCCTCCTCGCGATATTTGAAGCCTTCGACCTTTCCCCTCACGTAGGCGCGGTAGCATTTGTAGAAGTCCAGGAGCTCCCTGCCGCCCGCGTCATTCGCGGCGGTGAAGTACTCGGAGTCGAGCACGCGCGCGAGGTCGTTCCTGTTATGAAAGTCGAGGTCCATCGACAGGAAGGCAATGTCCGCGACGATGTCCGAGAACCTGAACCTCTCGTTAAACTCTATGCAGTCGAAGATCTCAACGCGGTCCGTTATGGAGACGTTCTCGCAGTGAAGGTCCCCGTGGCAGTCCCTTATGAACCCTTCACGGACCCGTTTTTCGAAGAGCGCTCCGTTCGCCCTTATGAAATCCCAGGTATAGTCCCTTATCTTCGTAAAGAGCCGACCCGGGAGCAATTCGCCCACGAAGCCCCGGGTCTGCTCGAAGTTTTCATCCGTGTTCTGCCTTATTATATCGACGGAGCCGAACCCGGATATGCGCTCGTCCGTAAGGGCGCTGCCGTGGAAAGAGGCGATGCTGCGGGCCACGTTTTTTATCATCTCCGGCGTGGCCGCCTCCCTTTTAAGCATGTTGTCGAGGAGCTTTTCTTCAGGTATCCTCTTCATCTTGACGGCGTACTCCACGGCCTCTCCCGTTCCTCCGACGGCGTAGCCTCCGGCTTTCCTCGTTATCTTCTCCACGCCGAGGTAAATATCGGGGGCGAGGCGCCTGTTCAGCCTCACCTCCTCCTCGCAGTAATGTTTCCTTTTTTCGAGGGTAGTAAAATCGAGGAAACCGAAGTCAACGGGCTTTTTTATCTTGTAGACGAGGTCCGGGGTAAAGAGGAGATACGAGACATGGGTCTGGCGGAGGACTACTTCCCGCGGCAGGTCCGGGTAAGCGCCCGGATCGAGAAGCGCTTCTATAAGCCCAGGAAGGGCCATCTCAAGGACTCCTTTGAGAAAAATTCTCAAACTCGTTCTTTAATCCTTGGAACCCCCTTGCGTACGTTTAAGTCTATCACAAAAAAAAATCGGGCTACTCGCCTGAAACGATGACGTAGATGCCCGGAAGCCCGCTGTAGCGTTCCCTGTAGTCCATCCCGTAGCCCACGACAAAGCCCTTTTCTATGCGCGCCCCGACGTAATCGACCGTGAGCCCCTTTGCGCCGCCTTCCCTTAGAAGGAGCGCGCAGAGCCTTATCGATGAAGCCCCTTTCGCGTTAAGGTGCCCGATGAGCTTCTGGACGGTCAAGCCGCTGTCGATTATCCCGTCCACTATCACGACGTCCCTCCCGTTTATGTCCGAGAGGACGTCCTTTTTTATGACGACCTCCGGGGACCGGCTCTTCCCCTGGTAGCTCGCAGCCTGCACGAAGTCGACCTCGAAGTCGGCCCTTATGGCCCGCATGAGGTCGGAAAAGAACATGAACGCCCCTTTGAGGACGCATACGAATACCGGGTTCTTTCCCGCATAGTCCTTGCGGAGTTCCCTTGCGAGCCGTCTTACGGCGGCGCGGATATCTTCCGGTGGGATCAAGAGTTTAAGGGCTTCTGACATTGTGGTCGGGATTTTTGTTTAGAGTCTAATATATACGCGGGCCCTTGTCAAATGAGGCTTTCAAGTCTTGAAATAGGCATCTCCTTGTGCTACAAATATTGTTACGGCTTTTATACGCGTTTTTTGAACTGTCCATCACCCTTTTGCCTTTTCAGGATTTTATATAGATGATCATACAGTGCGATAAGTGCGCCACCCGTTTCCGCCTCGACGATTCGAGGGTCACGGGCCAGGGGGTCAGGGTAAGGTGCACAAAGTGTCAGAACGTTTTCCTCGTCACACCGCCGGCCCCGCCGCCCCCTCCGGTCGAAGAGGCCCATATCGAGGATGTCGCGGAAAAGGGGAAGGCCCCGGCCTCCAGCCGTCCTCAGACAAAAAAGAGGACAGGCCCGCGGAGGCAAAACCAAGGCCCGCGGCCAAAAAGGCGCCAGATAACGAGACGCTCAGGTTCGACTTCGAAAAGCCCCCGGAAAAAAACCCTGAAGAAAAGCGCATTGACGCCGCCGGTATCAATGACGAAAAAAGCGCCGCCCCCGACTCCTTTGCAACTGACTTCAAGGCCCCTGAAAAGGTATCGACTCCGGATCCCGGCGCGCCAACTTCCGGACGGAAGAGCCATTTCGAGGACATCGATTTCGGTTTCGGCAACGACGCGGATAAAGCCGCAGGGCCGGCCCCGGAGGACCGTGCCGGGGACACCGGAGGTTGGGATATAGGGACAGGCGAAGATGGTATCAATGAAAAACCCTTTGAGCATAAATTGGATTTGCCGCCGGTCCCGGCCGCGCCCGCCAGGGGCGCTGAAGGCGTTATGGCCCCGGCCCTCAACTCAAAAGAGGATAAGCCGGCCGGAAAGTTCGACGACATACTCTCTTCTATTTCGGAGGAAGGCGCTGGGCCCGGCAAAAACGCAGCAGTGCCGGCCCCACCGCCGCCACCGGCAAAACGGTCCGGCGTAAAGTACTACGTCATCGCCGGTGCCATAGCACTTGCCGCCGCCGCTCTTTATTTTAGGGGCGGCGTAAGCATGATCACCGGGAAATTCCTTGCCCGCTCTTCCGCCGCACAGCATGATGAGCCGGTAAGGATCGACACGGTCAAGGGCTATTTTGTCGACAACAGGAACATCGGCCGGGTATTCGTCATAGAGGCCTGGATAAAGAACCTCTCCGACTCGCCACAGGACATAAAGGAGATAAGCGGGGTCCTTTACACCAACAGAGGAGAAAAGATAAAGGTCCAGCCGGTCTCCCCCGGAAGGGTCATCTCGCTTGAAGACATAAAGAACCTCTCGAGAGAGGACATCCTCAGGCAGTACAGGGACGTGTCCGGCGGCACGGTCCCGCCGAAGGGCGCGGTGCCTGTCACCATCGTATTTATCGATATCCCCAAAGGCATGGCCGAGTACGGAATAGATATCGTGCGCAATCACTCTTGACCGCTCTTCCCTTTCGAGGCGCTTTTTCGCCGCCCCTGACCTCATATGAAGGACCTTGAAGGATTCGTCGGAAAAGTCCTTAGAGATTTAGCGGCCCTGCCCGAGGAGGCTATGAGGCTTTCTCTTTTGGGCCGCAGGCTCGCCGCGCTTTCCGCCCCTGACGCGGCCCTTTTTATCGACTCCCTTTACAAAAAAGGCCCTGAGGACAGGCCGTCGAGGGCGGCCCTTTCCGTGCTCGTAGACCCTGAAGAGATAAAAAAAATACTCGGCGAGGAAAAGTACGCCCGGATATATCT
>DAIDBB010000105.1 GCA_027310325.1 bacterium
GCCCGTCGACAACCTCGAAGCTCACTGCCTGGCCTTCAGCCAGGGATTTGAAGCCCTGGTCCTGAATATCGCCGTAATGAACAAAAACGTCTCCAGCGCCGTCTTCTCTGCTTATGAAGCCGAAGCCCTTGGACTCGTTGAACCACTTAACGGTTCCTTTTGTCATGTGAGGATACCTCCTTTTCCGTTATTTGAAGGTGAGGGAGGCATGCCGACAAAAAAACCGCAAAGCGAAAGTCTTTGCGGTTGTATGCAACAAGAACTTCCTGAACTCCATTAAAATAATTATCCCACGTAATCCCAGGGAGATCAAGGTTTATTATTTGCGCGCCGACTCTTTTCCCAAAGATGCTCTAAAGACAATATTTGCTAAAAGATCTTATCCCACTCTAAATCCACGAATTGAAGCAATATATAATAAACTGATTTTCCTCGTGGGCTTCTAGACTGCGTTAAAGGTACTGGCCTTGGGCTGGCTGAGGCCCTTCAGGTATTCTATGTGTTCAATTGTCTGCGGGCTCTTCAGCAACCCCTCCAGCGTCTTGAGCGCGTAGGGGTATACCCCTAACCCTCCGATCAGCGCCCTTTTCGGGGATTTGAGGAACTCTGGGATCATCGTGCCCCAGCGGGATTTGTAGGAGTAGAACTCCCGGTACTTTTCGATTATCCTCATCTGCAGGTCGTAGGGCGTGAAGTTCTTCGGG
The DNA here is from genome assembly GCA_027310325.1 of bacterium. Lineage (GTDB taxonomy): Bacteria > Desulfobacterota > GWC2-55-46 > GWC2-55-46 > GWC2-55-46 > JAKAIQ01. The sequence goes on from DAIDBB010000105.1 coordinate 705, forward strand.
CTGAGTATCACATGCTGCGCGTCGTAGAGGTTGTACCTGTCCGTCAATATCCTGCCTTCGCTCTTCATCCGTTTCGAGAAAGGCGTGCCCGGCAGGGGTATCGGCGCGAATATCTGCATGCTGTCTATGTTGTCCATGGCCCAGTCCATGGTGGTCTGAAGGCTTTCCTTCGTGTCCCAGTCGAGCCCGAATATGAACATGCCATGGACCCAGATGCCCGCCTTTCTGAAAAGGTGGACAGCCTCCATGTTCTTCTCCGGCGTCGAGCCCTTCTTCATCTCCTTGAGCGAACCCCTGTCCATCGATTCAAGACCCACATACACGCCTACACCTCCCGCCTCCCTGAAAAGCTTCAGGAGCTCGTCGTCAAAGGCCGCCTCGACCCTAATCTGTGCCGAGAGCTTTTTGTCTGTAAGCCCCTCTCGTATCATCCTTCTAAGAAGGTCTTTTGTCTGGGCGTGCTTTTCTTTCAGGTCCGGAGCGAAGTTGTCGTCGGTGAAGAAGATGAACTTCTGCGGAAGTGAGTTTATCTGCTTGAGCTCCTCTATGGCGGAATCGTTCGAGCGCCTCCTCGTGACCTTGCCGTAATAGTCGTTGACCGAGCAGAAATCGCACGGGAACGGGCAGCCCCTCCCCGTATTTACCGGTATGACCTCCATCCGATCAAGGGTTTCCTTGTCATAATAGGGCGTCGGCAACATCGACAGCTCCTCGATCGTCAACGCCGGCCTGTCAGGCTCGTGCATTATTGTCCCATTCGTCTTGTAGCTCGTTCCGGCCACACCCTGCGGCGAGCCGTTTTCACAGAGCCTGCCTACAAGCTCGGGGAAGGTCTTGTCGCCCTCTCTCCTCACGACGACGGCGGCCCACTTTAGCGCTTCCTCTATCATGTAGGATACGTGCGGGCCGCCGACGATAATGGTCGCCCCGGGGTTTTCCCTTTTCAGCATAGCCCCAAGCTCCTCGGTCTGCCGGGCTGTCACGGTTATCGTGGAAAGGGCCACGATGTCCGAGGAGACAAGCCTGTCCCAGTACCTCTCGCGCAGCATGCCGGAATGGGCGTTGCCCGGCGAGATGACCTTTACATCCGTATATCCGGCCTGCCGAAGCTCGGCGTCCAGGAGGTGAAGCCCTCGCGCAAAGGAGAGGTATTTTATGAAAAGGGTGCTGATAAGCTTGCCGTCGAGTTTTCCATATTCGGTCGGAGGCAGCTCTACAAGCGTTATTTTTGGCGTTTTCATCGTGGA
>DAIDBB010000144.1 GCA_027310325.1 bacterium
GTAGTATTCCCTCATGACGTCGTAGCCTGCGGCGTCGAGGATATTCGCAAGCGTGTCCCCGACTGCCGCGTTTCTGCCGTGCCCTATATGGAGCGGCCCCGTGGGGTTTGCGCTTACGAACTCGACCTGGACCTTTCTTCCCTTTCCGGCGTCAAGCCTTCCGAAGGAGGGGCCCTTTTTTATGATCTCTTCAAGGATTGAAAACCAGTAGGATTTGTCCAGGAATATGTTTATGAATCCCGGTCCGGCGACCTCCGCCCTGGTTACGGGCGGCATGGAGGCGATCTTTCCAGCCAGGATGCCGGCTATGTCCCTCGGGGGCTTTTTCTCAAGGGGCGCGAGGAGCATCGCCATATTGGTCGAGAAATCCCCGAACTCCTCCTTTTTAGACCTTTCAACGATAATATCGGGTAAGGTCGCGGCGGTCAGGAGCCCCTCTGCGCGGGCGGCCTTGAGGGCCGCGTCTATTATCCCAACGACGCCTTTCCTCATCCTTTTATCTCCAGTATCTCCTTATACTCCTCGGGCCTTCTGTCCTTCAGGAACACCCAGTCGTTCCTGACCCTGCCTATCTCCGCGAGGTCGAGCTCGCAAAGCACGACCCCGGCGGAAGGGCCGCTCGGGCTATGCGCAAACTCGCCGTCCGGGCCCGCGCAAAAGCTCCTGCCGTAAAACTCATGGCGTTGCTCTTTGCCGACGCGGTTTACCCTCATAATAAAGACCCCGTTTGAATGGGCCGCGGCCATTATCGCCCGCTCCCATTTCCTGTGCGAATGCTCAAAGGCGGACGCCGTCGGGACGAATATGGCCTGCGCCCCCTTAAGCGCCAGTATCCTCATGCCCTCGGGGAAGAATATGTCCCAGCATATCTGAACGCCGATCCTGCAGAAAGGGGTGTCAAATACAGGAAAACCGAGGTTTCCGGGCTTGAAGTACGCCTTCTCTTCCCATAACGGGATCTGCGGAACGTGGACCTTCCTGTACTTGCCGATTATCTCGCCCTTTACCCCTATGACGAAAGCCGTATTGAAATGGTCCGCGCCGTCCTTTTCGAATATGCTCGCTATGATGACGACCTCTTTTTTTGAGGCGAGCTCGCGTAGAGTCGAGATCGACGGTCCGGACTCCGACTCGGCAAGGGCGAAGTTTTTCGGGTTAATGGCGGAAGGGAACCACCTCGAGTTAAAAAGCTGCGGAAGAGCTATGATCCTTGCGCCTTCATCGGAAGCCAGCTCTACGAGCTCGGAGGCCTTCCGGATGTTCTCCGCGCCGTCGTGGGTCGCGGCGAGCTGTATGCCCGCTGTCTTTACAGTTTTTTCCATTGTTGATTTCTTCCGCTTTTGAGGATCCGAGGATGCCGGAGGGACCTTAATAGAGACGAGGGGGTTTACTTCGTGTCACCGATCCTGTAGACCACCTCTCGCTTACCTATCATGCCGAGCTCTTTTCTGGCTATGTATCCGACGTACCTTTTATCGGTCTTCAGGAGCCTTATCTCCTCTTCGAGGACCCTGTTCTCTTCCTCGATGGCCTTGCTCTGCTTTATGATATTGTCGCGTTCCTTCCGGAGCTTGTAGACGTCATAAAGGCCGTTATTCCCGAAGACCGCAAAAGCGAAAAAAAGCGCTATACCGGCCAGAAAAACATACCTTTTTTTGACACCGCCGAAAAGATTTGTTCTCACCCGTTAACGATTACCAGAGTAGCCCTCAAAAGTCAAGGGTCCCCTCGGGGTTTTGACATTAAAAAGCCTTAATAATCGCTAAAAACTGTTGACAAGATGCGCCGTATTGTTATTATATATCTGGCCCATTTGCGACCGTGCGGACAGTTGCAGGCAGTCCATACTATCGCGACAAGCGAGGTCCCATGCATAAACTTAATTGTCCAAGATGCGAGAACGTCTTCTTCACGGCCGCAAGGGACACGCACCTTCCCTGCCCTTACTGCGGCTTCATCTTGAAAATCCAGGAACAAAACAGACGCGCCAGGGATAGGACAACCGCGCAGAAGGTCTGCGACATCTTCAAGGGGGAGGTCAGCATACCGGCAAAGACGGTTGACATCTCCGAGACCGGCATGGGCATAAAGATGATGGGCTATCTGCCTTTCGACCCCGATGAGACGGTAAGCGTGACGATAAAGGAACTCGACCTGGATAAAAAGGCGCAGGTCGTCTGGACCAAAAAGTTCTACGGCATCTCGAGGGCCGGGTTGAGATGGTGCTGAGCCCCCCTTGAACGCACGTCTCAAAGGCCCCGTTGGAAAAGTGATTGCTTGAGATTTTAGCCCGGTTTTTTTAAGCCGGGCTTTTTTTGTCCGGCGTTTTTCAGCTTTCAAAAGACTTTTTTTTGTCCCTTTTTTTATGTATGATATCCGATGATAAATTCGGAGTGCCGGAAGGGTCCTATTGATGAAAAAGAGTGTCGTAAACGCGGCGGGGGTCCTGAGCTATCAGGCGCTCAAGAAGGCGATAAGAAAAAAAGAGGTCTTCTCAGGAAACGCGCCGATTGCCGAAGACCAGATCCAGCCCGCGAGCCTGGACCTACGCCTCGGCACCAGGGCCTACAGGCTCGTTTCGAGCTTCCTGCCGGAGGACCTCGATGTCATGGACAAGCTCTATACCCCGGACGTCTACGGCTCCGGCCTGGTTATGTACGAGGCCGACATCTCGAACGGCGGGATACTCGAAAAGGGGCACGTGTACCTCATACCCCTAATGGAGGAGCTTAAACTGCCGGCTGACATCAGGGGACGCGCAAACCCGAAGTCCACTACGGGGAGGCTAGACATATTCGCGAGGGTCCTAACCGACCGCAACCCCCGGTTCGACGACGTCGCCCCTGGCTACAGGGGCAGACTATTCCTCGAGGTCATGCCGAGGTCCTTTACGATAAACGTGAAAGCCGGGCTTTCCCTCGTGCAGCTCCGCCTCATGGCCGGCGAGTGTTCGCTTACGGACGCGAAACTCAAGACCCTCCACGGCTCTACCCGCCTCCTGTATAACGGGAGCCAGCACTTGAAGAGCGAAGAGATAAAGGTCTCAAAAGGGCTTTACATGAGCGTGGACCTCTGTGGCGATGAAAATAGCGGCATCATAGGCTATAAATCAAAAAAGAACAGCCACGTCGTGGACCTTACGAAGAAAAACCACTATACGATCGAGGACTTCTGGGACCCGATATACAAGAACACCAAGAATACGCTTATACTCGAGCCTGAGGACTTCTACATACTGAGCTCCAAGGAAAGGATCCGCGTCCCGCCCCAATACGCCGCCGAGATGGTCGCCTATGAGGCGGGCTCCGGGGAACTCAGGACCCATTACGCCGGATTCTTCGACCCCGGGTTCGGCTACGGCCTGGACGGGGAGGTCAAGGGCACGAAGGCCGTCCTGGAAGTGAGGGCACACGACGTGCCGTTCATGATAGGCGACGGCCAGACCTTCTGCAAACTGTATTACGAAAAGATGATGGAGGTCCCGGAGAAGGTCTACGGGCCGAAGATAGGCTCGTCGTACCAGTTCCAGGGCGTTACCCTGAGTAAGCAATTCAAAAACATCTAGTCCTCACCGTAACCCATTAACCGAGGCTCGTAAGACCTTTTGATGGCCAGTTCAAAAGATAGAGGCGGTCTCAAGCAGGAGATAATCGGCATAGCGCTCCTTGCCTTCGCGCTCTACGCCGCCGTAAGCCTTTTTTCCTACGGGAGGCCCTCTAACTGGGGCGGCGTAATAGGCGCGAACATCTCCGGGGCGTTCCTTTACGCCATCGGCTACACCTCGTTCCTATTCCCCTTCATACTCGTACTTATTTCGATCGAATTTCTCCTAAGGCGTTTTAACGAGTTTAAAGTCGCGCTACCGGTAAGTTTCGCCGTCTTTGTGCTAGCGTCCTCGGCCCTCCTTAGCGGCATAACCTATACGGACAGGCCCGGGGGAGCGGTCGGGAACTTCCTCAGCCGCCTCCTTTCAGGCTACCTCGGGGCGACAGGCGCTGTCATAATACTTTCTGGCGTAGTGCTAATAGCTTTACTCGTCGCTACCGGCATATCGGCGGTGCAGCTCGGCATAAAGATATTCCCTCCGGCGGCGGCCCTCATAAAGAAGATGTTCGGCAGCGGGGCAGTTGCCGGGGAAGAAGATCCGGAAGAGGATGAATACGCGGAGGAAGACTCTGCGGTTGCTGATGAAGGAAAGCCGAAAGCGGCAGCGAAGGAAAAGGCGAAATCCGCCCCGGCCATAATAGCCCCCCGGATACACAGCAAAAAAAGGCGGCTGGCGGAAGAAGAGGCCGAAGAGGAGCTCGAGTTCTCTAGCCCCGCCGGCAGCTTCAGGCTCCCGCCGCTTAGCCTCCTTGACCCCATACCCGAGAAGGAAGACGTCATAGACGACAAGCCGCTACTTGAGAACTCAAAGATACTCGAAAAGAAGCTACTGGATTTCGGCATCGAGGGGCGCGTATTGGAAGTTAGACCAGGCCCGGTCGTGACGATGTACGAGTTCGAGCCGGCCCCCGGTATAAAGGTAAATAAGATCACCAACCTCGCCGACGACCTGGCGCTCGCGATGAAGGCGATGTCAATAAGGATAGTCGCCCCCATACCGGGGAAATCCGTCGTCGGCATAGAGATACCCAACCAGAACAAGAGCATCATACGCCTTAGGGAGATGCTCGAGTGTCCGGGCTTCGCGAAAAGCCGCTCCAACTTAAGCCTCGCGCTCGGAAAAGACATCTCGGGCACCCCCTATGTCGCGGACCTGGCGAAGATGCCGCACCTCCTGGTTGCCGGGGCTACCGGCACAGGGAAAAGCGTATCCGTAAACGCCATGATCCTCAGCATCCTTTTCAAGGCCGCCCCCGAGGACGTAAGGTTCCTTATGGTTGACCCGAAGATGCTGGAGCTTTCCGCGTACGAGGGCATACCGCACCTCATTACCCCTGTCATAACCGACCCGAAAAAGGCGGCAGGGGCGCTTAAGAGCATAGTTAGCGAGATGGGCAGGCGCTATAAGCTCATGGCCGAGAAGGGGTCGAAAAATATCGAGAAGTACAACCAGCAGATCGAGGATGACAAGAAAAGCGGCGAAGAGGAGCAGAAGAAACTCCCGTATATCGTAGTCATAATAGACGAGCTGGCGGACCTCATGATGACGTCCGGCAAGGACGTCGAGGAATGCCTGGTGAGGCTGTCCCAGATGGCCAGGGCCTCCGGGATACACCTCCTCATAGCCACCCAGAGGCCCTCGGTAGACGTGGTTACCGGCCTCATAAAGACGAACTTCCCGGCCAGGATCGCCTTCCAGCTCCCTTCACGGACCGACTCAAGGACGATTATAGACACCGGCGGGGCCGAAACGCTCCTCGGGCAGGGCGACATGCTATTTCTCCCGCCCGGCACATCGAAGCTCCAGAGGGTCCACGGCGTGTACGTCTCGGAGACAGAGATAAAAAAGGTCACGGGGTTCTGGAAAAACCAGGGTAGCCCGCTTTACGACAGCGTTATAATAGAGGAAGCGGAGTCGACGGATAACGGCGAGGACGCTGACCTCGGGGAAGAGTTCATGAGGAGGTATAACGAGGCCGTCGAGATGGCGACTCAGCTCGAGATGATCTCGACCTCCTATATACAGAGGAGGTTCAGGATAGGCTACAATACCGCGGCGCGGATAATAGAAAAGATGGAAAAGGAAGGGATAGTCGGCCCGGCCCAGGGTAGCCGCCCGAGGGAAGTGCTCAAGAGGCAATAGGAGGGAGTTTTCGGCACGGCCATGAAAAAAAGACCCTTTTCAGCCACCACCACATTTTTTTTAGCTCTCTTCGTCCTTGCGGCATTGCCTTCTATTTCCGCGGCAGATAGCCTCGACCGGATAGTATCGAGGCTTCAGAAGGAGTACGAGACTATCTCCACCTTATCCGCGAGCTTCACCCAGGAGGTATCGGGGGGCGGCAGCAGGCTCGATTCCGAGGGTACGGTCTTTTTCAAGAAGCCTGGCAGGATGAAATGGGTCTACAGGACCCCGAACAAGGACGAGCTCGTAAGCGACGGCAAGACCGTCTGGTTTTTCCAGAGCGACCTTAACCAGGTCATGGAAAGGCCGGTCGACGGCTCTTCAAGTGTGGCAACCGATTTTCTAACCGGTGTCGGAAACCTCAGGAAAGACTTCGAAATAACGCTAGTAAAGGAAAACGCCAGCGTCTACCGCCTTGCCCTGTCACCAAACAACCCGCAGCCGAACCTCAAGAAATTCTTTATTGAAGTGGATAAGACGAACTTCCTTGTGGTAAAAACCATAGTGGAGAATTACTTCGGAACAGTCACGACGGTAAGCTTCAGGAACTTTAAGCTCAATGTACCCATCAAGGACTCTTTCTTCGAGTTCAGCCCTCCGAAGGGAGCGGCTGTTATAAGACCCTGAAAAAAGCCAAAAAAAGGAAACAGGAGGGTAGATTATCATGCCGTCATTCGATGTCGTCTCAAAGGTCGATCTCCAGGAGGTGGACAACGCCGTCAACCAGGCGATAAAGGAAATACAACAGCGCTATGACTTCAAGGGCTCCAAGAGCGAGATAAAATGGGACAAGAAAGAAGAGGTGACGGTCATAGGCGACGATGACAACAAGCTTAAAAGCGTCGTCGACGTCCTCCAGACAAAGATGGTAAAGCGCGGGATATCCCTTAAGTCCCTCGATTACGGCAAGGTGGAAGTCGCCTCCGGGGACTTAAGAAGGCAGGCAATAAAGATAGTCCAGGGCATTTCAACGGAGAAGGCCAAGGAGATAACGAAGATAATAAAGGAGATGAAGGTCAAGGTGCAGGCCCAGATACAGGAAGAGCAGATAAGGGTCACCGGCAAGAAGATAGACGACCTTCAGGAAGTGATACAGACCTTGAAGGGCAAGGACCTCGGCATAAACCTCCAGTACGTGAACATGCGGTCCTGATATTCGCGCATATCACGTTTAAAAGAATCCTTTAACAGATTGCTGAAAAACCATGAATTTGTTCAGGCTGCTCAAAAAGCTCCAGATGCGAGGAGTCGAGAAGCGAGGAATGAGGCGTACTTTGTCCGTACGCCGCAGTGACGAGCGACGAAGACAACGAAGCAGATGGACTTTTTCAGCAGCCTGCTAAATCAAAGTGAGACATGACTGGATAGAGATAAGGGCAAAAGGGCCTTCCGAAAAAAAAGACGAAGCCGCCCTTAAGCTCGTTGAGGCCGGCTGCCCCGGCGTCCTCGAAGAGGATGCCTCCCCAATACTTGGAAAACTCATACCCCACAGCCTCGGACATGAAGTCGTCGAGGAAACTCCTTCGCCCGTTGCCTCTTGCAGGGCGTACCTAGACGCCAAATACTCCCCGAAGCTCGATAAGCTCGAAAAAGACCTCTTTAAGATCGGCTGGGAGATGTCTTCGTCCCCCTACAAGGAAGAGGACTGGTCCTTGAAGTGGAAGCGGGGCTTAAGGCCCATAGGGGTCTCTTACGGCGGGTCCTCGGTCATCGTGAAGCCCACGTGGAAAAAGGTAAAAACCGCAAAGCGCGACGTAATAGTCGAGATAGACCCGGGCATGGCCTTCGGCACCGGAGGTCACCCTACGACAAAGATGTGCCTCAAGGCCATATTAAAGATATTAAAGGAGAACGGCCGGACGGCTTCAATCGGCCTGCTCGACATAGGCACGGGGACCGGGGTACTTGCCATAGCGGCTAAAAAACTGAAGGTCAAAAAAGTCACGGCCGTAGACATTGACCCCGTGGCCATAAACGTCGCGCGAGCGAACGCCAGGCTTAACGGGGTCAAGATCTCGATAAGCGCTACACCGGTTGAAAGGCTTAAAGGCAGCTACCCGGCAGTAGCCTCGAACATACTCGCCAATGAGCTTACAAGGCTATCCGTTCACATCGCCGCGCGCGTGGCCCGGAACGGCTTTCTGATACTCTCCGGGATATTGAAGGGCGAGGCCGAGGGCCTGAAGAAGACTTACGCGTCCCTTGGACTCAGGCACTTAAATACTTACTCATCAGGCGAATGGGCGGCCCTGGTCTTTAAGAAGGCCCAAAAATGAGAAGATTTTTCGTAGCGGAGATAGACGAAGGCTCAAAGACAGTCCGCGTACGCGGCGAAGAGTTCATACACCTTAAGAAGGTGCTTAGGCTAAAGGCAGGCAGCCCCATAGCCGTCTTTAACGGCAGGGGGGTCGAGCTAACTGGCATTATCGAATCTATAGGGCCGGATTCCGCCTCCGTTAAAATAGAGGGCTCGTCCGTTGGCGAAAAGGAAAGCCCGGTCAGGATAATGCTTCTCCAGGGGCTCGTAAAAGGAGAAAAGCCCGAGCTTATCGTACAGAAGGCCACAGAGCTGGGTGTTGCAGAGGTCCATTTCTATTCCACTTCAAGGACTGTCCCGGTCATAGGCGAGGAAAAGTCCGTGTATAAAATCTCAAGGCTCCGCAAGGTCGCGATAGAGTCCGCGAAGCAGTGCGGAAGGTCGG
>DAIDBB010000147.1 GCA_027310325.1 bacterium
GAATATGACCGATGCCGCGACGGAAGCGGCAATGATCTTAAGACCGAGCCTTTTGTAGAGGTGCTTTTTCCTCAGGTAGAAGTGATATAGATACGCGGTTACGAGGAGGACCGCGACGACCAGGCCAACGAGCCTGAAGAGATGGAAGAACCGGAGGGTGGAATCGAGGTTGGCCCCGAAGTAATAGGTCGCCCCGGCGACCAATGTGACGAAGACGCTGGCCGCCGCCGCGTTTACGGCCAGGAACTTCGGGTAGGGCATGTGCGAGACCCCGGCCGCGAAGGCCGCGACAAAGCGCGTCGTCGAGAAGAATTGGGCGGTAAAGACCGTGCGCGCGCCTTTTTCCCTGAAGAGCGCCTCCATCGCCTCGAGCCGCGCCATGTCTATCCTGAAGAAGGGGCCGAACTTTTCGACAATGCGCCTGCCGCCGGTCCTTCCGATGAAAAACCCGATGTTGTCTCCGGCGATGGAGCCGAGTATCGCTATGGGGATGACGAGCCGGATATTCAACGCCCCCTGGGACGCGAAAAAGGAGAGTATGACGAGCGTCGTCTCGGCCGGGACCGGGACGCCGGCGTTCTCGATCATCAGGCCGAAGAACGCCACCCAGTAGCCGTAGGCGTGGATGTACGGGGAAAGAAGGTTTATGAAGCGCTCGGCTTCGGGGCCCATGATGTCAAGGATAGCACGGAACGGGTTTAGCAGGCTGCTGAAAAAGTCCACCTGCTTCGAAGGCTACGTCGCTCGTCATTGCGGCGTACAGACAAAGTACGCCTCAAACCGTGCCTCTCGACGCCTCGCATCTGGAGCTTTTTCAGCAGCCTGAACAAATTTCGGGTTTTTCAGCGATCTGTTAGAGGTTTTTTGTACGAGGGTGAAAAAACGAGCGGAAAAAAATAATATTATCCGCAAACGGAGATGGGACGCTTTTTTTATAAGGGGCAAAACTGGGGTGGACGAGGGGACTCGAAGGTCTCCGTTTCGGCGCTCCCGCGCCTCTCTCCGACCCGCGCGCTTTTGCTTCCGGCCTTTCTCCCGAAAGGCCTCATCCTCGCATCCGCTCGGCGCAAAAGCGCCGTTCGAGTCGAGATTTTCACGGGCCTCCGTGCCACGCCGGTGTACGGTGCCTCTGGCAAAATTGGGGTGGACGAGGGGACTCGAACCCCCAGCCACTGGAGTCACAGTCCAGTGCTCTAACCGGTTGAGCTACGTCCACCATTTGGAGTGATTTGTGAGGTTGAGGCGAGCGTGACGTTAATACTATTTTTTAACACAGGCGCGCGTCGCGTGTCAATATAATAGGGGGTTCAATATTAGAGGGTACTTCTTTTGTTTTTAAAAAATTCATGGGGCAGGGGTGAACAGCGCATAAGGCTGAGCGGGTGAGCGCAGCCGAGGGAGAAAGCCGCGAAGCCTCTTCAAGGCGAGCGGCCTAAGCGGCGGAGCGAACGGGGAAGAGGCGGTAAGCGATGTGAACCCCCTGCCCCGAAGCGCACGGCAGTGCGCAAAAGTTATCTTGCGAGAAAGTATCAGATTTCTCTTATTAGATTTCCCTCTATATAGATTTTGACGCATGAAGCCCCCCCTATGATCGGACGTACTTATTGTGCCGCCTTTGCCCGGATGTTATAATCTTTTTCATGCGTCGTCCGATGGACCAGCTCATAAAAGACCTCGAAAAAGGCTCGGTCGCCCTCACGGTAAACAGGCGCCTTTCGCGCCATATCGTAAACTCCTTCGATTCCATCATGAAGGAGAGGGGGCTTAAGTTCTGGCAGAGCCCTGCCGTTGCGCCCCTGTCGGCCTGGATAGATAGCCTTCTTGAAAAGGCCCCTCTTGCCCAACCCGTCCTCGATGCCGCCCGGTCAAGGACGCTCTGGGAGTCTGCCGTCGAAAAAGACCTCGGCCCTTCGCCGGAGGCAAGCCGCCTATCCTATGAAGCCATGACGCTCATGAACGAGCACATGCTGGAGCTTCCCGAAGACCTGTATCTTACGGAAGAGGCGCGAAGCCTCAAGGGCTGGATGAAGGCATACGGCGAGGGGCTTAAGAGGCTCGGATTTACGGGCCCTGAAAAAAAGGCAAGTCTTGCCGTAAAGGGACTCAAGGCCGGCTCGATAGAGGCCCCGGCAACGATTGTCCTCGCGGGCTTCGACGAGCTGACCCCGGCAACGCGCCTGTTGATGGAGGAGCTAAAGAGTCGCGGCTCCAGGGTGTCTTTCTGGCCGGACGCTCCGGGCGGGCCGGAAACTCCGCTCGATACGGCTAAAGTCACGGTAAGGCCCTACGCGGACGAGACCGAAGAGGCCGTACAGGCGGCCCGGTGGGCGCGGGCGGCCGCCGCCCCGGGTCTGCGCATCGGCTTTATAGTCCCCGATATGGAGCGGTATAGGAGCCTCATAATAAGGGAGTTTACCCATGAGCTCGACCCCGCAAGCGTCCTTGACGCGCACGCGGGCAGGAGATTCAACATCTCTCTCGGCGCGCCGCTCTCCGCAGAGCCCGTCGTAGCCGCGGCGCTCAAGATACTTTCTATTACCGCAGGACCCGGAAATCTAACGGACGTATTCGGGGCGCTCCTCTCGCCCTATCTCGCGGCGGACGAGGCGTATGCGCTTACGCGCATTGACGGAAGGCTCCGCAAGGGAAACGCCTCGAAGACCGGCCTCAACGATATAAGAAGGAGGCTCAAGGGGCGCGGCAGGCCCCAGGCGATAATAGACGCCTGGACAGGCGAGCTTAAGGAGGGGAGGAAGGAGCTTCCGAGCGCGTGGGCCGGGAGGTTCAGCCGGTTGCTTTCGAGGCTCGGCTTCCCCGCCCCGGCGCTATCTAGCCGCGAGTACCAGGCCCTCAGGGCCTGGCACTCTCTCCTCGGCTCCTTCTCCGCGCTCGACTGCGTTACGGGCCGCCTTACGAGAGGGGAGGCCGTTGCGAGGCTTAAGAGGCTCGCGAATGACACCGTCCACCAGAGCGAAACGCCTGAATCCGACAGGTTGTGCATACAGGTGATGGGGCTGCTTGAGGCCGCCGGGCAGGAGTTCGACCATGTCTGGATCATGGGGTGCCACGAGGGCGCGCTTCCCGCCGCCCCTCAGCCCAACCCATTCATCCCCGTAAGTCTCCAGAAAAAGGCGGGACTCCCGCGCTCGTCGCCTGAAAAGGAGCTGGCGTTCGCGCGCTCGGCGTTAAGAAGGCTGATCGACGGCGCCGGGGCCGTGACCGTAAGCTTCCCCATGACCTCGGAGGACAGGCCCCTCGGCGTAAGCCCCTTCTTTAGAGCGATAACGCCGTCAACGGATATATATATAGCCAAAAGCTCGCGACTCAAAGACGCCGTCAACGCGGCCGGAAGCGCCGTCGAGGCCCCGCCGGAAGCGGAGCTTCCCATAGGCGCCGGGGAGCTTAAGGGCATCAAGGGCGGGACGAATATCATAAAGAACCAGTCGCTCTGCCCTTTCAGGGCCTTCGCGGCGCACAGGCTCTGCGCCCGGCCCGTTTCCGAGCCGGAGTTCGGCCTTACGCCCATACAAAGGGGCGACACGGTCCATATGGCGATGAAGGCCTTCTGGGGCAGCGTAAGAAATTCCGAGAGGCTCAAGTCCCTTCTTGAGGACAACTCTATAGACGCCGAGATAGATAATGCGGTAGAGGCGGCGTTCGCCGGTTTGGTCATGCCGCCCCCGCTGTCTTCGCGCTTTATCGCCATCGAAAAGGAGAGGCTCAGGGGGCTTTTGAAGGACTGGGCCGGGTTGGAGTCCGGCAGATTCATGTTTACCGTGGAGCGGATGGAAGAGCGGCGCGCGATAACGATAAGGGGTCTTACGATAGAGGGAAAGCCGGACAGGATCGACAGGCTTTCCGACGGCCGGACCGTCTGCATAGACTATAAGACCGGGAGCTACGTTGACAGGAAGGACTGGCTGACCGAGAGGC
>DAIDBB010000348.1 GCA_027310325.1 bacterium
GGGCAGGGCTTACCGGCCTTCCCGGCTGCGGAGGATGCTTTCGGCCATGACAAGGTCTTCCCTTGTCGTTATCTTTATGTTCTCGTACGAGCCCTCTATTATGGCCACTTTTATCCCGAGCCTTTCAACGAGGGAACTCTCGTCGGTGCCGATGAAGCGGTCTTTTTTTGCCCGCCTGTGGGACTCAAGGCGTATTTCTCTTCTAAAGGCCTGCGGCGTCTGGACCGACCAGAGCGCGTCCCTGGGTATGGTCCTCGCGACCCTGCCATGCGAGGCCTCCTTTATCGTGTCCTTTACCGGAACCGCGGCTATGGCCGCCCCGAAGCGCGCGGCCGCCTTAACGGACCTGGACACTATGCCGGGGGTCACGAGGGGCCTTGCGCCGTCGTGGACGAGGATTATATCGAACTTTCCATCGATCGAGCCGAGGGCGTTTGAGACCGAATCCTGGCGGGTCCTTCCGCCGCGGACGATCTTACGTACCTTTTTGAAGCCGTATCTATCGACCATACCGGCCACGGTCTTTCCTGCGCGGGAGGCTATTATGACGGAATCCACGAGCGGGCAGGCCTCCAGGGCGTCGAGGGTCCTCGCGAGCACGGGCCTGCCGATGAGCGGAAGATAGTTCTTCCTTGCCGTGCCCATCCTTTTGCCCATCCCGGCGGAAGGGACTATGGCCAGGACCCGCATCTTATTTTTTGATTTCAACAGAAACTCCTCTCAGGACAAAGAAAACCCGGACCTTTTGGCAAGGTGGTCCGGGTCACCGTGTCGATGAAAATTATTGGTACGCCGCCTTCTTCAGGTCCTCTTTTGCCCTGGATAATATCATCCGGCCTCCGGTCGTCTGGAGGACGCTAGTAATGGACACGTCGATGGTCCTCCCGAGGAACTCCCTGGCGTTGTCAATGACGACCATGGTGCCGTCTTCAAGGTAGCCTATGCCCTGGCCGTGTTCCTTGCCTTCCTTCTGGACGAGTATGCTCATGATCTCGCCCGGAAGGACAACGGGCTTCAATGCGGTGGCGAGCCTGTTTATGTTGAGGACATCCACGCCCTGGATCTCGGCTATCTTGTTAAGATTGGCGTCGTTCGTAAGCACCTTCATTTCCAGCTCGCGCGCCAGTTGAACGAGCTTGCTGTCCACTTCCTTTATGGCGGGGAAGTCGCGCTCCGTTATCTCCACCCCCGTTTTCCTGCTCGCCTGTATCTGCTTGAGTATGTCGAGACCCCTTTTGCCTCTGGACCTTTTTACCGCGTCCGGGGAGTCGGCGATATACTGCAATTCATGGAGGACGAACTGCGGGACGATTATGGGCCCATCGATGAACCCGGTCTCGCAGAGGTCTGCGATCCGTCCGTCTATGATGACGCTCGTATCGATTAGAAGCCCGCGCCTGGCCGGCGCGGGGGCCTTCTCCCTCTTCTCCCTTTCCCTGAATATGTTGAGGTTTCCCTGGAACTCATCGCCTTTCTTCATGCCGATGCTGAGGCCCACGTACCCTATTACGCTATTGGCGAGGAGATAAGCGACCGCTTCGAGGTTTCTGTTGTTGAGGAAGTTCAATACAAGCGGGTAGGTGATAAGATTTGCCACTATAAGGCCGGTGATGAGGCCCGCGGAGCCGCCCATGAGTATGCGGAGCGGCACTTTCTTTACCCGCTCCTCGAAGACTATGGCTATCAAGGCTATGAGGAGGCCGCTTATGAGGCCGATGAAGGCGAGGTGGCTGCCGGAGATCTGGGAGACGATCAGATAACCGCTGAGGGAGGCGAACATGATAAGCAAAGATCGCATTATTATGAACACCCGGCTACTCCCCCTATCTCTGCATGATGCGGCTCAATTCCTCTTCCACTTTCTCTTCTTTGATGTTCTTGGCTATGGAAAGCTCTTTGACGAGGAGGTTCTTGGCGGTATCGAGCATCCTTCTTTCCCCGAAGGAAAGCTCTTTGTCGAGCTTGAGGACATAGAGGTCGCGAAGCACCCGCGCAACCTCCATGACGCATCCGCTCTTTATCTTGTCGGTATATTCGCGGTAGCGCCTGTTCCAGGTCTGGTTGTCGAGGACCACGTCCTTCCTGTCTTTCAATATCTCGTAGACCTTGGGGACCTGGCTTTTTTTGACTATCTTGCGGAGCCCTACGGTGGAAGCGGTGTCGACCGGGACCATTATGGTCGCTTCGGTGTCGAGGATCTTAAGTATATAGAAGTATTTTTGGGTCCCTGAGACCTCCCTGGCCTCGACCCCCATGACCATCCCTACTCCATGGGCCGGGTATACGGCGAGTTCTCCACTTTTGAAAGATTGTACAGTAGGTTTTAGCATGACACCTTACATTAAAGGAAAAGAGCGGGAATGACTTATCGGTATAATTATTTATACCACAGAACGCCCGCGCCGTCAATCGCGATTTAAACCCGCGTGACAGCTTTTTAAGACGTCGTGAGAAGGCAAAAGCGCGCCGGTCAGCGGGGGAGAAGCCGGTTTATGGCGAAGGAATCGGGGGAAAAGGAAGGGTCGACCTCGACGGATGAGTATCTTATCCTTAAAGTCCCGCGTCTGTCCTCGATCCGGATGTCGAAGGGGAGCCGCGCGCCCGCTACCGTTCTGAAGTCCGACATGGCCACCGTAAGGACCGGTTTGCCGTCCTTCATCCTCGTAAGGGTGAGGTTCCCGTCGTTGCCGGAAGATACCGAGTAATCGCTTTTTTCGATCGTTCCCTGGTTTTGGGATGGCGCTCCCAGGAGCGAGGAGACCACGTCCTCGGCCTTGAACGAGTATGGGAACGACGGGTCGTCCCAGAGGTATTCCTTTTCATCGGTCCCGGAGAATACGTAGAGGGACTTTCCGTCGCTTATGATAAGGGCCATCGTGGCGTTAAAGGGCCCGAGGACCTCTATCCTGAAGGACCCGGGGGCCTCGGCCGAAATACGGGCCTTGCCGCGAAGCATGACGCTCCTTTTCATCTCCACGACGGCCTCGGCCCTGAGCCCGTGCGCGGACCTGCCGGCAACGGGCGTTGCCGGGGGCCGTACCCCGGCGCAGCCGTAAAGGGCGAGTATCGCGATAAAAAGGATTCTAACGCGCAACGTCATTTCACGTCTTTGAGGCCGACGCGCATCCTGTCCATCTTCTCTTTGAGAAGTGCGTTCCTCGGGTCGGCCTTGTAGGCGGATTCGTAGGAATTCAGGGCCTTCTTCCTGAAGTTCCCGCCGGCGTAAGCGTCTCCGAGGTGCTCAAGCACGACCGGGTCCTGAGGCAGGTATTTGACCGCCTTCTCGAGTTCGGTTATGGCCCTCGTGAAGTCGCCCTTCTTGTAGTACACCCATCCGAGGCTGTCGAGGATGTGGCCGCTATCCGGCTTTACGGCAAGGGCCCTTTTTATGTACCCCTCGGCCTCATCGAGCCTTTCGCCTTTCTCGGCCAGGGAGTAGCCTATGTAGTTCAGGGCGTTTGCGTGTTTGGGGTCAAGCTCCAGGACCTTGTTCATCGCCGGGATGACTTTTTCATCCATGTGAGCGTCGTCATAGAGGACCCCGAGGATAAAGCGGAGTTCCGCGTCCTTGGGGCTGAGTTTGATGGCCTTCTCGATGACTGCTATGGCCTCGTCGTATCTTTTCGCCTCGCGAAGTATCGACGCCTGGAGCCGCAGTAGCTCAGGGCTTTCCCCGTTCACCTTTATCGCGGCCTGAAGCTCCTTGACAGTATTTTCGAGCCTGCCCTGTTTTTCGTATATGTAGGCGAGATGGAGCCTGGAATCGATGAAGCTCGGATCGCCTTCCGGTATCGAGTTGAATGCCTTTATCGCCCTCGCGATGTCGCCTTTTTCCTCGTAAGCGGTGCCGAGGTAGTAGCGGACCCTGTGGAAGTCGGGCTTGGCGGAAAGAACCTTGGTGAGTTCCTCGATGGCGGCGTCGTATTTTTTCTGCTCGAAATATATGAGGCCGACCTTGACCATGGCCTCAATCCTCGTGTTCTCGTGTTTTTCGAGCTCCTTGTACCTAACGAGCGCCGCGTCGAGCTTGTTCTGCTGAAGGTAAAGCGAGCCGAGTCTCCCTAATATGCCGGGGTCGCCGGGCGTCACTTCGAGGCCTTTAAGATAAGTGTCGATGGCCAGGTCCGCTTTCTTGTCGAGCTCATAGGTTATGCCCAGCTCAAAGTACGCGCCGCTTAGCCCAGGGCTCATCTCGAGGGCCTTTAGATAATATTCCTCGGCCCTGGGGTAATTAGACTTTTCGAATTCGAGCTTCGCCAGGTAGTAGTACGCCATGACGGAGTCCGGGTTGAGCGCGGAGAGCTTCTTGAACGCGGCCTCCGCCTTGGCGTATTCCTTTATCCTGCCGTATAGCGCGCCGAGGAGGAGGTAGGTCCTGGGGTTCTTTGGGTCAAGCCGGACCGCAGACTCGTAATCGGAGGCCGCGGCCATGTCGTCTTTAAGGGCGCTATCGAGTTCCGCCCTGTTCAGATAGGCCGGGACGTAAGCCGGGTCTGTCTCGATCGCCTTGTCGAGGTATTTTTTCGCCAGCGAGTTTTCGCCCTTATTCAAATAAACGGCCCCGACGTCCGATAGGAGCACGGGTGAAGACGGGTCGAGATCAAGGGCCTTCTTGTAGAACTCAAGCGCCCCCTCCGTATCGCCGTCCTTCCTCAGAGCCTCGGCGTTCAGATAATAAAAGTATGAGTTTGAAAGGTCTTTGGAAGGCTTTGTCCTCGCGTCTTTCGCGAGCGACGCCGCCGGGACGGCCGCGGCGGCAAGGGCCAGGAGAACCGGCAAGGACCTTCTTAGGACGGCTCGAAAATTTATCACGTATTTCCTCCGGCTTGATGGAAGCTCCCGGTTCGGGGGACCTTCAAATGTTAAGAAAGTCACAAAATCCATGCGAGCGGGGGGCGCTTGCGGCTTATTTTCAGGCGACGACCTTCGCACGTTCCATTTTTTTCGCTTTTTAAGATTTTAATCAAGTCCAGGGAGCTTCGCCTGAAAAAACTCTGGCGGGCTTTTATGTTCGGAAGGTCCGATGCCCTTCATTACAAGGCGCTTCAGTTTCCGCCTTTAAAAGGCCGGTTCCGTTCGATGGTCCATTCCAGGGCGCGGCGCCGGGATCAATACCAATATAATATCATTATTTACCGGAACAGTCAAAGAACCGGTCAGCTGGGGATTTGCCGGTCCTCTTCTACTCTGGCGGGCCGTGTCCGCTTTTTTCTCACTCCTTCGATGCTCTCGCGGACGTCGGGCGGAAGGTGGACTCCGTCGGTGTCGAGACCGGAAAGGATATCAAGAAGGACGTCGATCTTGTCCGCAACCGAGAGGCTCTTGTGGATGATGATCCGCTTCTCGTCCCTTAGCCTGAAAATGCCGCCGTGGGTGTCGACAACGCCTTTCTTCAAGTCTTCGTAGCTGAGCTTTATGGAGAGCTTCCGGGCCGTATCTTCGAGTATCGCGAGGCGCGCTTCGTCCTTCATGAGTCCATTTTCCATTTTCGCTATTTCCATGTCAAGTTAAAATTTTTTATTTTTTTTATGGCCGCTCGCGGCGTCCATGATCCGCGGACAAAAGGGTTGACACGGAAAAGGCATTTGACTATAGTTCATATATGATTTATTTTATATGAGACCTTTCTCCCGTAGATCAAAGGGAGGGGCTTGAAAGGAGCGAACCAGATGTCCGAGAACATAGTAAACGTTACTGATTCCACTTTTGAAACCCTGATCCTGAAGTCCGACACCCCGGCCCTTGTGGATTTCTGGGCAAGCTGGTGCGCTCCGTGCAGGGCCATCGCCCCCCTGGTCGATGAGATCGCCGGACAGTATCTCGGAAAGGTAAAGGTCGCCAAGATGAACGTGGACGAGAACCCTGCGACACCCGGAAAGTACGGCGTAAGGGGCATACCGACTCTCATACTCTTTAAGGGCGGCAAGGTCGTGGATCAGGTGGTCGGGGCCGTCCCGAAAAACCAGATAAAGGACCTCGTCGAAAAAGGCCTTTCATAGGCGCCTTTAGACCTTGACTTAAGACCCGGGACGGATGACGAATCCGTCCTTTTTTTTTGCCCGTAGCCTTTGCAACTTTCCGATATTATGCTAACATTTCAATAATGTCGCTGGAAAAGAGGGTATTTGCGCATGAAGGGAGCTGTTAAGGGGAGGGTGTTTCCGGACATCAGGTTGTCCCCCGGCGCGATGACCGTCCTTGAGAGGAGATACCTGGGTAAGGACGAGGCGGGCCGTGTCGTCAAGACTCCCGGAC
>DAIDBB010000151.1 GCA_027310325.1 bacterium
AGACATAGTACGCCGCGGAACGCCCCGCCTTCGCGAAATCGTAATCAGCCCATGCTACCGTTATGGCTATGACGAGCGCAGGGATCAAAGGCGAGTAAAGCTTAAGAAGGGGGGCGGTTCTACCATCGTTTTTATCATCCATTCTACGGGCGAAGATCATCCCGGCCGCCGGAGCGATCGGGAGCACGGCGCGGCCGCTGACGGTCCAATTGAGAAAGGCCGCGAAGATGAACGTCCCCGCGACCCAGAGGGCCAGAAGAAATGAGGCCGCGTCCCTGCGCCTGAAGAAATCCACGGCTGAAAGGGCCATGATGCTTACGCCGGCAACGGCAAACAAAGAGACCTGTATTACTACGTCCCATCTCGGACGTCCGCTCTCGATTATCGGGGTAACGCCGATATTATTCGCTTTAATGATGAGCGTAGCGGCCACCGCTACCGCAAGCGACGCCCATAATAATACGGTCCTTGCCGGCCACAAAAAAGGCAGAAATAAAAGGCCGGTTATGACGCAGCCGCCTACAAAGACGAGGCCGATAAAACCGCTTTGGATATTGCCGGTGAGGCCGCCCTTGTACCTGGCGCTGACGGCGTAATCGGCGGCGTCGAAAAGGAGCCCTTTCCCATACATCTCATGGGTTGCCCACTGATAGCCCGCGAGTATCACAACAGGGATGATAAGGAACGCCAGGTGCCTTGAAGGCCCCTTTTTGTCGAATATCGAATAGGCGGCAAGGAGCGGAATAAGGCTCATGCCGAAATATTTCGTGAGCGCGCTCATGGCTACGAGAAGTGCGGCGGCGGTTAAACTGAGGGGGTCGTCTTTTTCAACGCCGCGCATCCAGAGGACGACGGCCCAGCACCAGAAAGCGAGCATCATGATGTCGCTCATGACGGTCGTGCCCGATACCACGAAGGCAGGGGTAAGGACTCCGATGAGGGCGGCAAGGAGAGGCCGCCTGGTTATTCTTCTGGCGATGAAATACATCCCGACGGCCGCGGCCGCGGCGGGTAACGTCATCGCCAGATGGATGTATCTTTCGGCCCAGCCGAATGCCCATGCGGCAAGCGCGATATAATAGCTTGCAAGAGGGGGGTTTTTCATCGCGTCCGGCATGGAGGTCTTGAGGTTCAGCCAGTTGACGTTGAAGCCGTAAAAATTGATCGGATCGGTCTGGATATGTTTTGCGGCCCATAGGAACATCGGGTCGTCCGCATGAAAAGGTTTATCTGAAAACGGGACGAGGATGGCCATGACCGCCAGGACAAGGATTATTACATGGAGCACGGTCGAAACGTCATTCTGCGGCAAGTGGCCTTTTTTAAGCATCGCGCCTCTTTAAAGAAAAGGCCGGCGGGTTTTATACCGCAGGCCTTATTTCATAATAGCCCGATTCTATCAGGGAACGCCTGAAACAGTCAAACGGATATTTTTCCCTGTTTGCCTCGATGACCTTAGGGCTCCGCAGGGGAGGGCGCGGGGTTTATCAGCCCTTTTCCAGGTCGGAAAGGACGAGCTTTACTACGGCCTTGAAGGTCTCGAAGACGCCGGCGCCGCCGCTTGCCGCTGCCTCGAAGTCCGGTACTCCGTTCACGTTGAGGGCCTTCTTGATATCAGCGAGCGGCACGATATCAGGGAGG
This sequence comes from bacterium, assembly GCA_027310325.1. Lineage (GTDB taxonomy): Bacteria > Desulfobacterota > GWC2-55-46 > GWC2-55-46 > GWC2-55-46 > JAKAIQ01. The sequence goes on from DAIDBB010000151.1 coordinate 1,642, forward strand.
TCCCTCTTATTGTACTGTATCACGTGAGGGATCTGGCCCAGGCTGTAGCCCTGCTCCTCAAGGTTTATCTTCATGTTCTCATAGCTCTCCACATTGGCGTCCATCCTCTCGGCCTGGGAATCCGCCACGAATACTATGCCGTCCGCCCCTTTAAGGACGAGCTTTCTCGATGCGTTGTAGAATATCTGGCCTGGCACGGTATAGAGATGGAACCGCGTCTTAAATCCCTTGATCTCGCCGAGGGCAAGGGGCATGAAGTCGAAAAAGAGCGTCCTTTCGGTCTCGGTTGCGAGCGTTATGAGCTTGCCTTTTGTCTCCGGCTTGGTTTTTTTATAAATAAACTGGAGGTTTGTGGTCTTGCCGCAAAGCCCCGGGCCGTAGTACACGATCTTGGCGTTAATTTCTCTCGACGCGTAGTTTACGAATGACATTAGTTCCGGTCCATGGTTAAGGTTTTTAAGAATTTTAAAACCGGTCAAATGAGCTTCTGGATATTATCGTCCGATATTTCCGGCAACAGGGCCTCCTCGTTCAAGCCCGCGGCGCGGGCAAAAAGCTTCCGCAGGCCCTTGTCCAGCTCGTCGCAGGCCTTTTTTACCCTCAGGCGCACGAGTCCGATGGGGGTCGACTTGCCGAATATCACCAGGAGGATCGCCTTTTGGCCGACTATGGAGATATGGAGGTTATCATGTTCGCCCTCGTGGAAAAGCACCCCGAAGTCTTTTTCTCCGATGGTCCTCGCAAGCCCGTCGGTCGCCGCGATATTGCCGGCCGTGAGTGAAGCCAGCGAAGTCGCGTCGATGTCCCTGGTGTCGCCGCTGGCGGCGATGAGAGCGCCGGCCTTGTCGACGAGGTAGACGCATTTGGCGCCGGCCTCGCGGAAAAGCTTCTCGAGCGTCGCGACGATAAGCTTGTGTTCTTCAAACTCCATCAATGGGCTCTGGGCCATATCTTCCTTCTGCCTTTTTACTTTCCGTAACGTCCTATGCGTTTATAAATTTCCTTACCGTCTCGATGACCCTCTGGGAGTTGACGGGCTTGGTGATGTACGAGTTGGCCCCGAGCTTCATCCCCTCTTCCATAATAGACTCTTCTCCCTCGGTCGTAATGATTATGACCGGTACGTCCCTGTTGCCGTTTGACCGGTCGTTCCGGAGGAGACTTACGAACTTGAGCCCGTCAATAAGGGGCATGTTGATGTCGGTAAGCACAAGGTCGTACCTGCCCTCCGACAGTTTCTTCAGCCCGTTGGCGCCGTCATTGGCCGTGTCTATTTCAACGTCCCTCAGCTTCTTTATGATAAAGACCAGAAGCTGCACCATTGTGGGGGAATCTTCAACGATCAATACCCTGCTCATTAAGTCCTCCTACTTTGTGATAAGTTCGATGAAGCCCTGTATGGTTGAAAGCCTTCTCTCGGACTCGGTATAAAGCTTGGAGCTGAATATCGCCGTGGCGGCGTGCCCGGCGAGCATGTAGAAAAGCTCATAGTCGAGCTTGGTGAAGCTGTCCTTCTGCTGAAAAAGCTTGTATACGACGATAGTCCCGATGACCCGCTCCGTTATCTTCATCGGTATGCATACGAGCGGGTCGGCCATGTCGAGCGGCTCTTTGGCGGCCGTGTCCTCGCTGTAATAGCTCTCGCCAGATTTTACGGCGTTGCCGATTATGGTCTCGCCGACCGTGAACGACGGGATGTCCTCGAGATCGATGCCTTCGGACGCGACCGCCTTCAATATCTGGGTCTTCTCGTCGAGAAGGAACAGGGCGAACTGCTCGGCGCCGATGAGGTTTATGATTATTTCCATGATTATCCTCAGGACCTCGTTGAAATCGAGCGAAGAATGGAGCTGGTAGCTCGATATATAGAGGTTCGCCAGCATGTTGTTTTCCTGCTCTATCTCGACGTACTTGTTGGCGAAATCGCCGTTCTCCTTTTCGACCTCCGAGAACCTCTCCAGCAATTTGCTGTTCTCTTCCGTAAGGGTCCTCAGTTTCCGTTCCATGCCCTCGATCTCAGACCTGGCGACCGCGTTCTCCGTTCTTTTTCTGAGCGATTCGTTCTGTTCCTGGAGCCTGGCGGCCGCATACCTGAGTTTTTCGTTTTCCCTCAGGAGCTCATGGGTGAACTCGGCGCCTCTCTTGAGCATGTTCAGGATCTCGGCGCCCTTCTGCGGGTTAAGGAGGCTGCCTCCGGCGTCCGGATGGGCGCGCTCTTCGGTATTCCTTATTTCCTTTTCCATGGTCTGTTTCATAATATTCTCTCGTTTTTGCCCGGCACCTTCGGTACGCGGGCTTTCCCCTCTTGGATATGACTTTAGGCCTTAAGCAGCGGTCCCTTGCCTCTTCCGATCAAGAACTCCCTTATCGCTTCGTCAAGATAACCTGCCGCATCGGCGGACTGCGGCAGCCTTTGCCTGAAATATTTTATGCCTTCCTCGATGTCGTTTTTGATTATCCCGCCTATGTCGGCCTTATTCGTGGAGGCGTCCAGCTTCTCCTTATTGTAAAGGATGATGTCGGCCGCTATCACCCGCGCAAGCCTCTTTGACCTTTCATGGAGTTCGGCGTTGACCGGCTCGGGCGTCTTTACGGCCTTCGCCGCCGGAGCGCGCGGCCGTTGCGCCTGGGCCGCGGCCCTGGGCTCCGGAGGGTCCGCCGGCTTCGTCCGGGGCTCGCCTCCTAGAAGCTTCCATATCTTCGGGAGAAATTCGGCGCGTATATCG
>DAIDBB010000152.1 GCA_027310325.1 bacterium
GATCAGAATCTGGTCGCCGACCTTGACCTCGTTTTCGGAAATGAAGGCGGTCTTGCCTTTGAAGTAATGTATCTTTTTGTTGGAAAGGAGGGCGTTCAGGTACTTCTCCTGCCTCAGTGCGTGGACGAGCTCGTCTTTCTGCTCGATCACCTCCCTGAAATTTACCCTGCCTTTCGGGATTTCAATGCCCCGGAACGGCTGAAAATGCGAATAATAAAATACCTCGGAAGCTTTCAGAAGGCTCTTTGAGGGGATGCAGCCCCTGTTGAGGCACGTCCCGCCTATGACCCCTTCTTCGCATACCGCGGCATCGAACCCGAGTTCCGTCGCCTTAAGCGCCGCGGAGAAAGCCGCAGAGCCGCCGCCGAGTATTACAACGTCGAATTTTCTGGGTGCAAAGGGTTTCGGGAGCTCGCATACCTCTGTATTCGCAACCGCATTGCGGCCCATAGATCCTCCTGTTAAAACATCATTTTATTAAAAACACGGATTATGCTTAGCCGCCACGTCTTAAGAAAAAGACCATGGCGGCCAAGCGCGGTTTTCACCATCTGGACAGGATTGTCCTTGCCTGCTCCATTGTAGGTTTCCCCTCGAAGACGATTACCCCATCGACCGCTATGGTCGGGACGGTTTTTACGCCGTATCTGATCGCCTCGTCACAGCAGACCTCGCCGCTGCACCTTCTCTCGATTATCTCGCATCCGCAACCCCTGGTAGCCTCCTTCACCATCTTCAGGGTATCGTTGCAAAGCGGCCATCCTGCCGTAAAGACTTCTATCTTCCTTGCCAATTAACTTACCTCCCTTAAATTTTATTGGCCTTTTTGCGCCTTGCCCGGGGCGGAATAAAGCATCCGCCTTTACAGCGGGCAACAGGCCTCAGCATATATCTTCTTCTCAGCATTAAAGTCACCTCCCTTTATAAAGTTTCTCTTCACTTGCCGCCTCCGGAGACGCTCGCCTTATAGCCAACCCCCTCCACGGCCTTTATCATATCCTTCACGTCAGCTTTCCCCTCGTCATATTCCACGACTGCCTCTTTTTTCTCAAAACTCACTTGGACCGTCTTGACGCCTTCAACACCCGACAGGGCCTTTTTGACGGCAGGGGCGCAGAGCGAGCATGTCATGCCCTCAACCTTCAATGTGACGGACTTTACCTCCCCCGCGTATAGCGGGCTTGCCCCGATGGTAGCGATGACGAATAACACAAGCAAGGCTGATTTGATTATCGCCTTCATTATATA
>DAIDBB010000351.1 GCA_027310325.1 bacterium
CTATGGGACAAGGTGAGCATCGTAATACAGCCCATGGGAGGGCTCCTTACGGGCCTCGCCATAGCGTCCCTCGGGTTCTTCGGCTCGACCTTTCTGGACGAGAAGCAGAGGCTGGAGACCAATTCCAGGCTCTATACCGAGCTTATGAGCAAGCGCGAGGAGTCCGAAAGCGCCCTCAGGAAGGACATGTTCACCTCCATAATAAACACCTTCTTCATCGAAAGGCCCGGAGCCGCCTCGACCGAGGCGAAGATGCTCAAATTGGAATTGCTCTCGTACAACTTCCACGAGTCCTTTAACTTGAAGCCCCTCTTCGCGTACCTTAAAAGGGAGATTTCCGCGCTCAAGAGCCGCGAGAGGGCCGCGCAGATGGCGCGCCTCGACGGGATAGCGAGGGAGATAACGAGTAAGGAGATGCTCGTCCTCGAAGAAGGGGGGAAGAACTTCGACGCCACGCTCGACCTTAAGACCCTGACCTTTACCGATACGGGCAGTAACTCGATAGCGCACGACCTCGGGGCCGAGAACATCACCAGGAACTTCAAGATAGTCATCGCGGGCATGGACGCCGCGAACGAGGTGCTTAATGTAAGGCTCGAGATAAGGACGCCGAGGGGCGCGGGCGACGTCGACACCAAGACCGTGGAGTTCACGCTCGGGTACTTCAGCTTCCCCATGGTCGATAACACCCGCCTCACGCACGACCAGCGCGCGGCCGTGGTCTTGAATAACTTCGACCCCGCGCAGTCCGTGGCCGAGCTTACGCTCGTCTACTTCCCCGGCTCGTACGCGAGCGTAAAGGAAAAGCCCTATATAGAGGAACTCGCGCAGAAGCTCCTTAAGCCCGAAAAGCCGGGAAAAGCGATGCAATAGGGGCCCGCGCGCTCTATCGCGTCGAAAACGATAAGAAAAAAGGTGCGCCTTCCGGTGGTATAATTAATAGTGGAGGTGAGTATGATGATGAGGTCGTTTTTGGCCCTTATCGCAGCCTTCTCGTTCATGGCGTTCGCCGGTATGACGGGTGCGGCTGAAAGGTTCGTTAAGCCCCCCAGGGAGGAGCTTAAGAAAACGCTTACTCCGGAGCAGTATAAGGTCACGCAGGAGAACGGCACCGAGAGGCCCTTCGCTAACGAGTACTGGAACAACCACCGCGAGGGTATCTACGTCGATATACTCAGCGGGGAAGCGCTTTTTAGCTCGGCCGACAAGTTCGAGTCCGGCACGGGCTGGCCAAGCTTCACCCGTCCTCTTGAAAAGGGGAGCATCGTCGAGCGCGAGGACAGGTCTTTTTTCGTGAGGAGAGTCGAGGTGAGGAGCAGGCTCGGAGATAACCACCTGGGACACGTCTTCAAGGATGGCCCCCCGCCGACGGGCTTAAGGTACTGCATGAACTCGGCGGCGATGCGCTTCATAGCGAAGGAAGACCTCGATAGGGAAGGCTACGGGAAGTATAAGGGGCTATTTGAGAAGAAGTAGGGGTTAAAAAAAACCTTACCCTCATGCCCTCTCTCATTAAGGGGAGAGGGCGGAGTAATGGTGTTTATGAAATACTTTGCCTATGGTTCAAATATGTGCACTAATCGACTTCGGGATCGTGTCCCGTCTTGCAAATTTGATTGCATTGCCGTTCTTAAAGAACATACTATTCGTTTCCACAAACGAAGCACCGAGGATGGTTCCGGAAAGTGTAATGCTTTTTATACTGGCAAGCCGGAAGACGAAGTCATTGGCGTCCTCTATGATATTGCTGAATCAGAAAAACCACTACTTGATAAAGCCGAGGGACTGGGTAAAGGTTATCTCGAAAAGT
>DAIDBB010000193.1 GCA_027310325.1 bacterium
CTAGGAGGGTAGATGGACATAAAGGATATAAAGGCCATATACAAATTCCTGAAAGAGACAGACATAGTCGAGTTGGAGCTTGAGGGAGAGGGCGGCAAGTTAAGGCTTAAGAGGGGTGGGCTTGTTGCAGTGGAAGAGCCCCGTCCCGTGGCGGTTCCCGCGTCCCAGAAGGAAGTAAAGAAAGAGGAGCCGGCGGCTGCCCCGGCCGGTAACGTTAAGATCGTCACCTCGCCAATGGTAGGGACGTTCTACAGGTCCCCTTCTCCGGAAGCACCGCCTTTCGTTGAAATGGGCAGTATCGTAAAGAGCGGCCAGACGCTTTGCATCATCGAGGCGATGAAGCTCATGAACGAGGTCGAAAGCGAATTTGGCGGAAAGATCGTATCGATCCTCGTGGAGAACGGACAGCCCGTTGAGTATGGGGAGCCGCTTTTTCATATCGAGGCCTCGAAGTAAATGTTCAACAAGATCCTTATAGCCAACAGGGGCGAGATAGCGGTAAGGATAATAAGGGCGTGCAAGGAGCTAGGGATACGGACCCTCGCGGTCTATTCCGAGGCTGACAAGGACGCCCTCCATACCAGGTTCGCCGACGGCGCCATCTGCATAGGGCCTCCGAAAAGTTCCGAGAGCTACCTTAACATAACTTCCCTTATAAGCGCCATGGAGGTGGCGGATGCCGAGGCTGTGCACCCCGGCTACGGGTTCCTGGCCGAGAACGCCGAGTTCGCCGAGGCCTGCGAGACGTGCGGCATCAAGTTCATAGGGCCGACGTCCGCGACCATGAGGCTCATGGGAAATAAGGTACAGGCTAAAAAGACCGCCGAGGAGCTTAAGGTACCGGTGCTGCCGTGGAGCAACCGGGCGCTGAGCGACGAGAAGGACGCGATAGAGGTCTCAAAGAAGATAGGGTTTCCGGTCCTCATAAAGGCCGCAAGCGGCGGAGGCGGGAGGGGCATGAAGCTCGTGCACACGCAGGCGAGCCTCGCCAGCGCCTTTAACATGGCCAAGACCGAGGCGCTTTCCGCTTTCGGAGACGCGGAGGTCTTTATCGAGAGATACTGCGAATTGCCCCGTCACATAGAGATACAGGTCGTGGCCGATCAGCACGGAAACGTCGTTCATCTCGGAGAAAGGGAATGCTCGATCCAGAGAAGGCATCAGAAGATACTCGAGGAATCCCCTTCGCCCCAGGTAGACGCGCGCCTCAGACAAAAGATGGGAGAGGCCGCGGTAAGGCTTGTTAAAGGCATCAACTACACCAACGTCGGCACGATAGAGTTTCTGCTCGATAAGGGCAAAAACTTCCACTTCATGGAGATGAACACGAGGGTGCAGGTGGAGCACCCGGTAACGGAGCTCGTGACCGGGGTCGACCTTGTGAAGGAGCAGATAAGGATAGCGGCCGGGCAGAGGCTTACGCTAAAGCAGAAAAATATCGCTCTTACGGGCCACAGCATCGAGTGCAGGATCAACGCCGAAGACCCGAGGACCTTTGTCCCTTCGCCAGGGAAGATCACGGAGCTTGTCTGGCCGGGAGGGCCGGGCGTGCGGATAGACAGCCACATATATTGCGGCTACAATGTGCCGCCCTACTACGACAACCTGCTGGCGAAACTGATCGTCCACGCCGAAACCAGGGCCGAGGCTATCGCCAGGATGACGAGGGCCCTCGAAGAGTTCCATATCGGGGGCATCAAGACGAATATCCCGCTCCATCTTAGGATCATGAAGGACCATGACTTCATAGCGGGTAAAACCGACATCAATTTCCTCTCAAGGTTCACTTAAAGAACGCCACCCCTCATTAAAGGGCTTCCGGCATTGATTTACGAACTGGAAAAAATATATTATAATGTTTTAACGGCCCTTGGGCAAATGAATGTTCTGACCCAAGAAAATTCATAAAATCCGTGGGCTTAAGGATTAAAGATGAAATGGAGGCTCATTATAGACCCGGATCTGGACGGCCTCGAGAACATGGCCGTTGACGAGGCCATATCGCGCGTGGTGGACTCAAATGAAGGCGGGGGCCTTGACTGGTCCACGCCGACCTTGAGGCTTTATGGCTGGAAGGAGCCTACGATCTCAATCGGGTACATGCAGGAGGAAGGCAGGTTCATCGGGTCGGGACTTCCTGTAGTAAGGAGGATAACCGGCGGCAGAGCCGTTCTTCACGATATGGAAGTGACCTACTCGGTAATCACCGGTTCCAGCAATTCGCTTTTTTCTTCGGGTATAGAAGGCGCCTATGCGTTGATAAGCGGATGCATCGTAAACGCCTTGAAGGACGTAGGCGTAGAGGCCGGGTTTTCCAGGGGAGTCAAGGGCTCAAAGGGCACAGCAAGGGACGCCTGCTTTTATACGCCTTCAAAGCATGAGGTCGTAATAGACGGAAGAAAACTCGTGGGAAGCTCCCAGAGAAGGTTTAAAAACGCGTTTATTCAGCACGGATCGATCCTTTTTAATATCGACCGGAAGCTCAACTCAGCCGTCTTCGGCCACGGAGTGATTGAAAGGATGGCGTGGGTCGAGGCCTTCAGGCCGGTCGACAAGGAGACGTTCAGGGCCGCTCTTGTGAGAAGGTTCGCTGAAGGGCTTGACGCCTTCTTTGAGGAGGGCAGGCTTATGGGCGCTGAAGAAGACGTTAAAAGGGAAGTTCTGGAAGGAAAATACTCGTCGCGTGCCCCGCGGAACGCGGGCAGGGACGCGGGGGCTTTTGTATAATGGCGCTTAAAGAGAAGATACTCGACAAGGCCCAGAAGTTCGTACAGAAGGGCGCTATCGACAAGGCTATAGCCGAGTACAGGGCCGCGTTCGAACTCGACCCGAAGGACACATCCGTACGCCTCAGGATTGGAGACCTTTATATAAAGGTCGGGAAAAAGGATGCGGCTATAAAAGAGTATACCGAGGCCGCGAAGGCGCAGAGCCAGCGGGGCTTTTATCTCAAGGCCATAGCCGTATATAAGCAGATACTCAAGCTCGACCCCACAAACCTTGACGTCCACAGCAAGCTCGCCGAGCTCTACACGAAGCAGAGGCTTATCGCGGATGCGATAAGCGAATACAGCTTTATCGTCACGGTCTTCGAACGGAACGGCAAGGTCCAGGAAACGGTCGACCTTCTGAAGAAGATGATCGACATCGACCCCGAAAACATCGGGGTGCGGCTCAAGCTCGCGGAGATCCATCACAGGCGTTCCTTTAAAAATGACGCCCTTGCCGAATACGCGTGGATATTCGACAGGCTCGTATCGCAGGGCAAGCAGGACAAAGCCGAAAAGATATACCTCGGACTCGCGAACGTCTACCGCGACGAGCCGGAAGTGCTCGAGAGGCTTGCGGGCCTTTACATGGCAAGCGGCAACGGGGCAGAGTTTTACAAGTACGCCTCGCGCCTTTTCGATATCTATAAAAATTCAGGCGATACGGAAAAGGCGCTGGCTACGAGCCGGTCGATCCTTGAGGTCAGGCCTAATGACGCGGCAAGCCTGGCTTACCTGTCGAAATTCGAAACAAAAGGAAGGGTTACCACCCCGCCGATAACTGCCCCGTCTTTTGAAGAACCGGCCCCTGAACCTGCCCGTGAACCTGTCTTGAAAGAGGAAGCTCCAAAAGGCGCCAGGGCGCCCGAACCTGAGGTCGTTAAAGAAGAAGAGCCCGAAGAGGGGATAGAGATCGCCCTTGAAGGCTTCGAGGAAGTCCCCGAAGAAGCCGTCCGGAAGTCTGAAGCGCCTGTCGCGCCTGCCGTCTTAAAAGAAGAGGCCGAAGTCAGAGCAGGCGGCGCGGAGGGGCAAGGCGGGGAAGAAGAGGTAGACTTTGAGCTTGGCTCGGGCGCCGTGGTAGTTGAACCTGAGGAAGAGACGGTAGAGCCCGTTTCAAAACCGCCTGCCGTTACGGAAGGCGCTCAGGCCGAAGAGGAAGATTTTGTCTTAAATGAGGAATACGTCTCTGAAGAGGCCCATCCTGCGGAGGAGGACGCGCCGGTAGAGGCTGCCAAGGCCCCGGACGTCCTGCAAACGGCCGGCGAAGAAGATGTTATCGCCCAGGCAGAAGAACTTGAAATACTACCCGTTGCCGAAGAGCCGCCGTCCGTTATTGAGCATGAAGTTCCGGCTGAAGAAGCGAGGCCCGAAGAATCCCCGGAGCCTGCGATTGAGTCGGAAGAAGTCCAGGAAGACATCTCAAAGGCCATCACCGAGCTGATGGAAAAGATCGAGCTGAAGGGGGCAGGACCCGAGGCCGGGGTAATAAAAGAGGCGCCTGAAGAAATAGCGGAAGCTGCTGAAGAAGTCGCCGAAGAAGGCGAGGAGTATGTCGACCTTTCCGCGGAACTCGGCCTGGAAGAGACCGTTGAAAACATGGCGGAGTCATGGGGCAAAGAGGGATCGAGCGATACTTTCGACGAGTTTAAGAGCGGCATAGGCAAGCAGCTCAATAAGGAAGACTCGGAGACGCACTACAACCTGGGGATAGCTTACATGGAGATGGAACTTTACGGCGAGGCCATAAAGGAGTTTAAGATAGCGTTAAAGGACGCCCATCTGGAGTTCGATTGCTACACAAGGCTCGGGCTGTGTTACATGGCCCTGTCATATGCCGATGACGCCATCTTGAATTATCTGAAGGGCTTAAGGGTAAAGGGAAGGTCGGACGAGGAACGAATGGGCATGATGTACGAGCTTGCCCTCGCGTACGAATCCACCGGCAAGAAGGACCTCGCCCAGCAGCTCTTTAAATCCATTTATGATATCTCCCCCGATTACCGTGAGGTCTCTAAAAAGGTAAAGGCGAACGCCCCGGCACCCGCCGCTGCTGTGAAGGCGAGACCTTCAGCCGCGGTGAAGGAGAAGCCTTTGATGCCGCTTGACGACGACCTGATAGAGGTTGAGCTCCTGTGACCCGCCGGACAATAAAAGCTACTGCAAAGGGCCGCCAGACGGCCCTTTCTTTTTTTAAGGGTTCTTCCTTAAAAGCGTTAAGAGAAGACCCGGCCGTTATCGCTGTGCATGAGACGGCTGAAGAAGAAGGTACCGAGGTCTATCTGGTGGGAGGGGTCTTGAGGAACATTGCGCTAAATAGACCCCTTGTCCCTGATTATGACTTCGTACTTGTTGGAGATGTTCAGCTCTTCACGAGCAGGGTGGCAGGAAGGCTCCGCGGGACGGCCTTCCTCCTTGACAAGGAGACGACGTCATACAGGGTCGTAGTAAAATCTTTCGACGCTTCCGCTCCCTTGACCCTGGATTTTTCGCCCGGTAAGGATGGAGACATTGTCCGGGACCTCAAAAAGAGGGATTTCACGATAAACGCCATGGCGGTTAGCATATCGGAGCTGTTCGCATCCGATTCTCCGCCCGTCCTCGACCCTTGCAAAGGGGCGGGGGACGCTAAAAAAAGGCTCCTGAGGGCCGCTTCCAGGAAAGTCTTTAAAGAAGACCCTCTCCGGGTCTTGAGGGCCGTTAGGCTCACCCAGCAGTACGGCCTCGCGATGGACGACGAAACCGTAGACCTTATTCGCGAGAGCTCGAGTCTACTCAAAAAGACGTCGGCCGAGAGGGTCCGCGACGAGCTTATCCTTATTTTTTCTCATCCCGGGACTTCAAAGAGCCTCAGGCTCCTATATGATTATGGGGTAATAAAGACCATACTGCCTGGCCTTGAAGGCTGGGAAAATATCGACGGTTATGACCTGCTTTCGCACGCCTTGAAGACCGTCGATGAGGCCGAGGCGCTGCTAAAGGACGTCTCAAGGGGTAAGCCTTTGCAGGAGCCGCTTATAGGCCATTTCAAAGGCTCGGTCGGCTCCCTTAAAAGGTCCGTCTTTTTCAAGATCGCCGCATTCCTCCATGACACAGGAAAACCATACGCGGCCAGGAGGGAGGAGGGAAGGCTCAGGTTCATAGGGCATGACTTCGAGGGAGGCCGGATGGTAAAAGACGCGCTCAAGGACCTTAAGTTCAGCAGGAAGGTCACGGGCGGCCTTTCAAACCTCGTTAAGAACCACCACAGGGTCTTTAACTTGGCCGCCCTGAAAGAGAGGTCTTTCCGCGCCAAGGGCCATTTTTTCAGGGCCGCAGAGGGTGAGGGCGGGGAGTACGGGGGGACAGGGGTAGACCTTATATGTCTTGCGCTGGCGGACGCAAGGGCGACCCGACGGGCAGAGGACCCGGAACTTCTCGACGTGGCCCGGGAGTTGCTTGAATTCTATTACGGGTCGTACATCAAGAAGAAACCGAGGCCCCTTTTAAGCGGGGACGAGATCATGAAGACCTTCGGGCTATCCGAAGGAAGGCTCGTGGGGGAGGCAATGGAGAGGGTCTCGGAAGGCGTTGAGAACGGCGTTATAAAGAATAAGAAGGAGGCAATATCATATCTAAAAGAATGGCTTTCCCGAAAGGCCTCCGGGCCGGATTTTCAAAAGAAATGACATTTTCGCCAAATTAGCGTTGACTTTTTAAGGTCCAAGCGGGTAGATTATTGTGCGTCGGATATTTAAAGGGAGGCAGGACGATGAAACACATCTTAGTTGCCGTATTGTTTGCTCTTGCGTTGACGGTTCCGGTAAATTCAATAGCCAAAGAAGGAGATCAAAAAGTGGAGGCCCTGAAGAAAGTGACGGCGGTAATAGAGACAAAGTATGGGAATATGGAGATCAAGTTTTTCCCGGAAGCCGCGCCGAACCACGTCGAGAATTTCATAAAGCTCGCCAAGGCCGGCATCTATGATGGAACGATCTTCCATAGGGTCATCCCCGGGTTCATGATCCAGGGCGGGGACCCCAACACCAAGGGCCCCAACACGCCATCCTACGGCATGGGCGGCCCCGGCTACACGATAAACGCCGAGTTCAACTCCATCTCCCACAAACGGGGCATCGTCTCGATGGCAAGGGCGCAGGACCCCGATAGCGCCGGCTCGCAGTTCTTTATAGTAGTCAAGGACTCGGATTTCCTCGACGGTCAATACACCGTATTCGGCGAGGTCGTAAAGGGCATGGATGTGGCGGATAAGATCGTTAACCTTCCGCGTGACAGACGCGACCTTCCGAAAGAACGCGTGGAGATGAAGGTAAAGATAATAGAGTGACCTTCCGAGATTAGCAGGCTGCAAAACAGCCTGCTAATCTTCCTTTATATCGAAGAGAGCGCGCAGTTCTTTCTTCTGGGTATCGAAAAGAGACGGGACTTTCTCGCCCCTCGGGGTCTTTTCCTTGCATTTGCAGAACTTTCTTATCGGGGTATCTATAAATAATTCTCCCCTGTGCCAGGTAAGGGGAAAGACCCTGCAGATGGTAGGGACGATCCTTTTCGGAAGCCCCTTTGCGCTCCAGAGGTAGAAGAGTGAGCATCCGCGCTTGCCTATGAGATGAAAGGCGCACCTTTTGTCGCTTTTTCTAACGGCCGTTTCCCGGTACGCCCCCCCGATGTAATCGTCGTCTTCCTTGAGCCCCGTTGAGAAACAGTCCTCTATCTTAGCTCCTATAAGCGGCTCGATTAGTTCCTTGTGCTTGTCGATTAGCTTAAGGGTCGCGAGGTCTACGTCGCACCCGTACTCGCAGCATTCGTCCTTGCAGTTTACAGCCCCGTAGCAACCGTCGCCGAAAAGCCCCTTCTGTGTTTTTGTCTTCGGGTCAACGCAAGTTATCCTTATCTTTTTCATCGTCCGATCTTAGGCCTCCGGATATCTCTTTTATTATTTTTCAGGATTATTACAGGTATGAAAAGACAGTCATGAAGTGTAAGATTCGACTTCCTTTATGAATTTAGATGGGACGAAAGGACAAAAACTCATGGCACCCGCTGGGCGCCGGCGGGCCTGACGACGAGGTTATTTACCACGTCGTTCACTCCCCATATGTACCAGGCGTCTTCTTCTGCGGCGTTCTTTTCAGCATCGCTTCCGACGCTGCCGCTAAGCGTCACGACCCAGTTTCTGGCCAGTACCGTTATTCCGCTCGCGTCGACGAGCCTGTCTTTTTCAAGCGCTATGCGAAGCGCGTCTTCCACCTCGTCATCGGAATCGTCTTCCTGGGGGGCTACTTCAAGACTATTTATGACGTCCTTTGTTCCCGGTATCCACCAGGCGAGCGCGCCGGCCAGACGCTTGTGGCTCAATGACGGCACAATGCCCTCTATGTCGACGACCCCGTCATGGACTTCCGTTTTTATATCGCATGATTGAAGCGTCGGTTCTCCAGTTAGCGTATCGGTAAGATGGTCTTTTATCTCGGCATCGCTCATCGTGGTGGAGGGCTTGACCTTGAGCCTGTCTATCACGCCCGAGACCCCTTGAAGCCCCATGGCTATGAAGAGGGCCCTCTTTTTAAGGGCTATCCCGTCCACCACGCCGTCTATTATTATGGCGTTGCCTTCTTTCTTAAGGTGTATGGGGTTTTTCCTCAGGTCTATATGGAGCTTATCGGTAAGCGCGGCCTTTAATTCCTCTATCGGGTCCCGTTTCGTCATAATCCCCTGTTCACCGTTTTTTGAAGCGGTGAGCTGCACTTCATTAGAATGCCGATTCGCAAAAATTATAGCAGAGCATTTTGGAATCCACAAGCTTCTTTTCCTCATTTCGGCGCTGGAAGAGTTTATATTTCTCTTAAAGGGCTTGCAATAAATTTTTTAGTATGTTAGATTATTTATATTAAAACCTCTTTGATTAAAAGAGTGGGCTTATGCCCACTTTTTTGTTTGAGGATCTTCAAGCCATCCCCCGGGGGAGCCTTATGCGCATGGGGTCTGTCCGGGTATGGGATGCGTTTTCCGGTTTGGAGGATGATTGAAGATAGAAGGTCTGGAAGACAGGATAAAGGGTCTGGCTGAACCGGTGGCCGAAGGGCTGGGGCTTGAACTTGTAGACGTAGTATATGCCACGGAGTACGGAAAGCGTATACTTCGTATATTCATAGATAAGCCGGGCGGCGTGACCATAGACGATTGCAGCGACCTGAGCCGGGAGTTTTCTACGGTCCTTGATGTGGAAGACCCTATCCCGCAAAGTTATACGCTCGAGGTCTCTTCACCGGGCCTTGACAGACTCCTTACCAAGGAGAAAGACTTCCTGAGGTTCGCCGGCAGGAAGGTTAAGATAAGGACAAAAGAGGCGTTGGACGGAAGGAAAAACTTCAAGGCTACCGTTACCGGGGTTGAAAACGGCAAGGTGCTCTTGAAGGACGCGGACGGCAAAACCTGGGAGATAATGCTCTCCAATATAGAAAAGGCCAGGCTTGAGATCGAGATATGAGGGATTGATGTCGCACCAGGTTAAGAGGCTGCTTCGATTCGAATTAGAAGTGATTTACAATATAGAAGCGCTTGAAAAAGGCAACCAGATTATAATAAGCCGGAGGTTTTGATAAGATGTCGGTTAATTTGTCGCATTTAATCGAGCAGATAGGCAAGGACAAGGGCATAGACAAGAGCATTCTCGTCGACGCCCTTGAATCGGCCATGCTCAAGGCCGCTGAAAAACGGTTCGGCCCCAATAAGGTCATCGAGGCCCACTACCAGGAAGAGGCCGGGGAGATAGAGCTTTTTTTATTTAAGACCGTAGTGGATGAAGTGGCGAACCCGGATCTTGAGATATCGCTCGACGACGCGAAAGAGCTCGACCCGGAGGTCGCCCTCGGCGACAGCCTCGGGGTAAAGCTCGACTCGAAGGAGTTCGGCCGAATAGACGCCCAAACCGCCAAGCAGATAATAATCCAGAAGGTCAGGGAGGCCGAAAGAAATATCATCTTCAATGAATACAGCGCTAAGAAAGGCGAGATAATAACCGGGATCGTCCAGAGGTTTGAAAAAGGGGATATAATCGTGGATCTTGGCAGGGCCGAGGCTGTGCTTCCGAAAAAGGAGCAGGTCAGGCGGGAAGGCTACAGGCAGGGCGAAAGGATAAGAGGGATAGTGCTCGATGTAAAGAGCGAGGCAAAGGGGCCTCAGATAATGATGTCAAGGACCCATACGGGCTTCCTTATGAAGCTTTTCCAGATGGAAGTGCCCGAAATATACGAGGGGATAGTAGAGATAAAGGGGGCCGCAAGGGAGCCAGGAGACCGCGCAAAGATCGCCGTCATATCCCATAACTCGGACGTCGACCCTGTAGGGGCTTGCGTCGGGGTCAAGGGATCGAGGGTGCAGGCGGTTGTCCAGGAGCTTAAGGGAGAAAAGATCGATATCGTCCACTGGTCGGACGACTCTGCGGTATTCGTAAAAAATACGCTTTCACCCGCCCAGATATCAAGGGTCATAGTAGACGAGGCTGAACACGCAATGGAGGTCATCGTGCCGGATGACCAATTGTCGCTTGCTATAGGGAAGAAGGGGCAGAACGTACGGCTCGCGGCCAAGCTTACCGGCTGGAAGATAGACATCCACACCGAGAGCGAGGCCAAGGGCGCGAGAGAAGGCCTTTCCCCGGAAGAGGCTTTGAGGAAAGAGGTCGAGGCCGCCGGCATGCGCGAAGAAAAGGAAAGAGCGGCGGCGGAGGCGGCAGCACAGGAGCTCGTTGCGTTAGGGGTAAATAAGGGAGTGGCGGACGCCCTCGTGGAGGCCGGGTTTACGGCAAATAAGCTCTTGAGCACCGACAGGGAAGACCTTCTTAAGAAGATGGAAAGCTTCGGCGAAGAGGAAGCGGAGGCGCTGCTTTCAACGGTAAAAGAGCGTTACGGAAAAGAGTAGATGCCCCGAAGGACCTGCCTCGGCTGCAGGAACGTTTACGAGAAGTCATCCCTCATCCGGCTCATCGCTGACGCCGGGCGTCTGGCCCCCGATTTATCGGGCGGAAAAGAGGGAAGGGGCGCTTACCTCTGTTTGCGAAAGGAATGCGTCAAAGAGGCCTGTAAGAAAAAGGAATCATTCTCAAGGGCATTAAGGTGCAAGGTCGTTTTGCCGGACCCCGAGGAACTATGGATTTCGATAAGCGGTCAGGCGGGATCAAACCATTAACATTCCGGTAAGGATAATTATCAATATATGACGGAAAAAGAGAAAGAAAAACAGGCAGTAGACGAGAAGAGGATAAAACCCTCTGTCATACGGAGAAGGTCTGCCCCGAAGCCGGTCGCCCCTCCGGAGCCGGAGGTTCTGAAGGCTGAGGAGAAGCCGGCTCCCAAGGCGCCAGCGCCCGTTGGGCAACAGCCCGCGGCCCAGGCGGCCCCCGCGGTCGGTGTACCGGCCCAGCAGCCCCCTGCGATCGAGGAGAGAAAGGCAGCGAAGGAAGAGAAAAAGGGCAGGCCGAGAAAAGCGAAAGTCCTCGAAGAGAAAAAAGAGGCCCCCCGAAAAGGCGCGCCCAGAAAAGTCAGGGAAAAGACCCCTGAGGAGATACTCGCGGAGCTCAAGGTCGAAGAGGCCGAAGAGAAAAAGGCTGAAGCCGTTCAGGCGATCGAGACCAAGGCTGGCGCACAGCCTGCCGTCCCGGCAGTGACTGAGGAAAAACCAGCCGAGGAAAAGGCAGTCCTTAAAAAAGAGGTAAAGGTCTTTGAAAAAGAGGCGGAGTTAAAGAAGTTCTTTACAGCCAAGAGGCCCGCGAAAAAGGAAAAATTCCAGCCGAGAGGGCCCGCTCAGGCCAGGGCACAGGCCCAGGCAAGACCCCTGAAAAAGACCGAGATCACCGTACCAAAGGCGGCCAAGAGGGTCATAAGGATTGCGGACGCCATAAGTGTTGCCGACCTTTCCCAGAGGCTGGGGATAAAGGCGAGCGAAATAATAAAGAAGCTCATGGGCCTCGGCATCATGTCCACGGTAAACCAGCTTATAGACATCGACGCCGCTACACTTGTCGCGCAGGATTACGAATTTGAGGTCGAAAGCAGCGCGGTCCAGGAAGAAGCCCTCATAGAGCCCGGCGCTGAAGCGGCAGAGGTGGGGATACTTAAGCCCCGCGCCCCAGTGGTCACTGTAATGGGGCACGTCGACCACGGAAAGACCTCGCTTCTTGACGCCATAAGGAAGACAAACGTCGTAAGCGGCGAGGCGGGCGGCATAACACAGCACATAGGCGCGTATCACGTCCATCTCGAGAAGGGGGACGTGACCTTCCTTGATACCCCGGGCCATGAGGCCTTTACCGCGATGAGGGCACGGGGCGCAAAGGCTACGGACATAGTCATCCTGGTCGTTGCGGCTGATGACGGGGTAATGCCCCAGACGATAGAAGCCATAAACCACGCGAAAGCAGCGAACGTCCCGATGATCGTGGCGATAAACAAGATCGACCTCCCCCAGGCCGATCCAGGCAGAATTAAGAACGAACTGACAAAGTACGGCCTTGTCCCCGAGGAGTGGGGCGGAGATACCATATTCATAGAGGTATCGGCCAAGAAGGGGATAAAGATTAAGGAGCTCCTCGAGCTAATTCTTCTCCAGGCGGAAGTCCTTGAGCTTAAGGCTGTCCCGGAAGCGCCGGCAAAAGGTGTGGTAGTCGAGGCGAAGTTAGACAAGGGGCGCGGGCCCGTGGCTACGGTGCTCGTCCAGAACGGTACGCTCAATGTTGGAGACGCGGTCGTCACAGGGGTGCATTTCGGAAGAGTAAGGGCCATGATAAGCGATTGGGGGAAAAGGACTACCGAGGCCGGCCCGTCGATGCCCATAGAGATACTCGGGCTTTCGGGCGTTCCGCAGGCCGGAGATACCTTTACTGTAGTTAAAGACGAGGCTACGGCAAAGCAGATAGCGAACATAAGGTTAAAGAAGAGCCTTGAAAAAGACCGCCTCAAGACCGCCAAGGTAAGCCTCACCGACCTATATGACAAGATAAACAGGGGCGAGGTAAAGGAACTGAACATCGTTATCAAGGCCGACGCGCAGGGGTCGATCGAGGCCTTGAAGGAATCGCTCGGAAAACTATCGACTGACGCGATTAAGCTTAAGGTCATACACAGCGCGGTCGGGGGCATAAGCGAGGGCGACGTCATGCTCGCCGCGGCCTCGAACGCCATCGTAATCGGCTTCAACGTCAGGCCCGAGTCCAAGGCCCAGACGCTCGCCGAAAAAGAGAACGTCGACTTGAGGTTCTACACCATCATCTATAACCTGGTGGACGAGATAAAGAGCGCCATGGAAGGCATACTCACCCCGGTTGTAAAGGAAGAGTTCATAGGAAGGGCCCAGATAAGGGACGTCTTCCGCATAACCAAGGTGGGCAACGTTGCCGGATGCTTCGTCACTGACGGAAAGGCCACAAGGCACGCGAAGGCCAGGCTCATAAGGGACAATGTCGTCATATTCGACGGCAAGCTATCGTCGCTTAAGAGGTTCAAGGACGACGTCAAAGAGGTGGCGCAGGGTTACGAATGCGGCATGACCATAGAAGGGTATAACGACATAAAGGTCGGCGACATAATCGAGCTCTATATACTTAAAGAGGAAGCCGCCAAGCTCTGACGAGGTTCATTTAACCGGGACAGAGAAGATCCTCAGATGGTAGTAGGTATCTGCCGAATAAGCCTTATAATCCACGACAACCATTCTCTCAAGGGCAAAAGACAGGTCTTAAAGAGCATCGTAGAGAAGGTCAAAAACCGCTTTAACGTGTCCGTCGCCGAGGTCGG
>DAIDBB010000195.1 GCA_027310325.1 bacterium
TTTTCCTTGCAGATAAGGGCATAACCAGTATCCTCGCCCAGATAGAACGTAAGGGAAGTCTCTTTCAGGCGGGGATCGTCCATCGGTATCGGCGTGGCGTTTTTTATGTCCCAGAGATTATCTTGCCCGTCTCCGACAAGGAACGTCTTGGCGGCGAGCTTGCCCGCAGTATTGAGGGTATTTATAAATGATGCCCCCGGCGAGACCTTCTTCGTGGAAAGGTATAATATGCCTTTTTTCTGAGGGGCCCTTGTCATGTCCCTTATTATGAGCTCGTTTATCTGGTCTATGAAGGCGCCTGTGATCTCGTAACCACCCCCGGCGTCAAAGCTGGAGTTTTCCAGGTCCCTGTAAGACCTCGCCGAAAGGTCTGAAATTATCTCCCAAAAAAGCTTCGTTCCGAACCCTTCCTTCTCCCAGATGGATTCCTTTTTCGAGATGGCGCGCCTTAACGCAACGCTCAGCAACTCGCCGAAACCTTTTCCGTCTTTGGGAAAGGTAGCGCCCGAGACCGTAAAAGAGTGCCCGGACGGGTATTTACCGACATTGACGAGAGACTTGGATATCTTTCTCGCAACGTTCAGATATCCGAAATAATCCGCATGAGGGAGGAGCACGACCAAGTGCCTGTCATCGCTCATCCCGATGACATCGCTGTCCCTTACGGAGTCGATAAGGACCGAGACGGCCTTTTTAAGGAAGTCGACTGGGAATTCGCCTTTTGAATCCGGCCTGTCGGGGGCGTCTTCGATGCCTACAAGGATCACGGAGAAATTATTATTGTAACGGGAAGCCCGCAGGGATTCGATCTTGCCGTACTCATTTATAAAAAAAGCATCGTACAGTCTGCCTGGGAATATCTTGTTTGCAAGCGTTGATTTAGTCTCTGTATCCAAATGGTCAGACCCCACATTTTTTTAGACAAACCGGCACAGCTGAGCGGCTTCGAAAAATCGTCAAAGACCTACATCTTGTATTTGCCGAAATCTCCCGGAGAGAGTTCCTCGAGAAGCTCCGCCAGGCCCTTTGTTCCCTTCCCTTTCTTCTTCTTGTCGGCGGCGCCGCTAAAGTCGATATTCCTTGATTTATCAAGTACCTTCGAGTCGACGAAGATGGGAGAGCTCGTTCTTAACGCCATGGCGATGGCGTCGCTCGGCCTGGCGTCAATGGTGAAATCGCCAGCGCCCGTAGTCATGTACATCGTGGCGTAATAGATATTGTCCTTCAGGTCATTCACCTCGACTTTTTTGACCTTCACGTTTACGTTTTTCAGGATCTCTTTCATCAGGTCGTGGGTCATGGGCCTTGAGAACTGTATCTTTTCAAGCTCCGAGGCGATGGCGCTGGCTTCAAGCACCCCTATCCAGACGGGAAGGACGTTCTTCTCGTCAGCGTCTTTCAGGATGACTATCGGCACGTTTGTGAACGGGTCTATTGCAAGTCCCGAGACTTTCATCTCCAGAAGCATATCGACTCCTTTAATTAAGGTTGTTACGACCGAAGGGTTTTACCAATTCTCCCCGGAGTGAGTTGGGGAAGACGTCCGTTATCACAACTTCCGCGAGGCAGCCTGTTAAATCCTCGGGGCCGGGAAAATTCACTATCCTGTTGCAGGAGGTCCTCCCAGAGATCTCGAGGCCGCTTCCTTTGCTTCTTCCCTCGACAAGGACCTCGACCTTTTTCCCGGCCAGTTCAAGGCTTCTTTTCAATGTTATATCTCTTTGCTTTTCCTGCAGAATCCTAAGTCTTTCCGATCTTATCTCCAGAGGCACGTGACCATCCATAACCGCTGCCTTTGTTTTAGGCCTCGGCGAATACATGAACGAGAAGATATTGTCGAAACGGACGCTCTCGATAAGTTCCATCGTGCGTTCGAAATCCAGGTCGCTCTCGCCCGGGAATCCCACTATAATGTCGGTCGTGATCGCGAAGTCCGGGTACAACCCCTTGATCTTTTCAACCTTCGCCCTGTATTCTTCTATCGAATAACCCCTTCGCATCCTCTTTAGTATTTCGTCCGACCCGGACTGCGCCGGAAGGTGTATGTGCCTGCAAAGTTTCGGCTCGTATTTAAAGAGGTAAATAAGCTCTTCCGAGATGTCTTTTGGATGCGATGTTATAAAACGGACTCTTTCTATACATGCAACTCTGGCCACCTCCCTCAAAAGGCCGGGAAATTCAAGGCCGCCGCCCCCGTATGAATTGACGTTCTGGCCGATGAGAGTGACTTCCTTGACTCCTGAACGAGCGAGCCTTACGACCTCTTCAACGATGTCGCTTACCTGGCGGCTGACCTCTCGGCCTCTTGTATACGGCACGATGCAATAAGAACAGAAGTTATTGCAGCCGCGCATTATGCTTACAAAGGCCTTTATACCTGTTTGAACGGGCGTATATGAGTACTCACCGAACTCTATGCTGTCATAGAGTTCGGTGGAGACGACCCTTTTTCTCTCAAGGGAGACCTCATTCAGGTATCCCTTGAGCTTATGGATGTTATGGGGCCCCAGCACTATGTCAAGATATGGGGCCCTCTTCAAGAGGGCAGCGCCTTCCTGCTGAGCGACGCATCCGCTGACCCCTATAATAAGCCACGGCCTTTCCTTTTTAAGTTCCCTGAATCTGCCCAGAGTCGAATAGACCTTCTGCTCCGCCTTGTCCCTTATGGAACATGTGTTTATTATTATAAGGTCCGCGTTCTCAGGTCTGTCCGTCCTGGTATATTTAATATCCTTTAAAAAACCGAGCATCCTGTCAGAATCGTTCTCGTTCATCTGACAGCCGAATGTCTCCAGAAATATAAATTTTTCCTCATGTCGCTCTGAGAGGTTTTCCATTTTTGACAGATAATCCGGACTTTAAAACCTATGACCTTGAAAATACGTCTCTTTGAACGAAAGCTTCAAACCATTTTAAGTTTTTTAATCCGCATTAGTCAAGGGTTTATTTACGAGGTTCTCTTCTACACGGCCGAGGCGAAAAGGGCGGAAGATGCCGTTTTACAAGAGGTTTTTTGGACTATTTCAAAAGGTCTTGGGCGCGAGACCGCCATGAGTGACCAGTCCGTAGACGGGAGGGAATTGAAGAACTCCGCCATAAATGGCGGAGTTCTTCCCATTCATTATTTGTATGCCAATCACAGCCATCCCTAGGAAACCCACTCTTCGACGGTATCCCGTTATCTGATATGCTCCAACGTCTCCTCCTTGCCTGGCTGCACGGCCCAGGCCGAGCCGACGTGGAACTTTGCTTCGATTCTTTTACCTGCCTTTACAGCATCCTTCTTGGTACGGTAGAAACCTACCCTCACTCTATGCCACTTCATGGAGCTTTTCGTAAATTCGGTCGTATAACCGTTATATCC
>DAIDBB010000197.1 GCA_027310325.1 bacterium
AAAACACTTTAAAGGAGAAAAATACCATGCCAATAACGCAGCCCGATTTGGGGCAGAACGAAGCGATACTCCAGGGGCAGAAAAGGGGCAACTATGAAACGGTCGAAATACTCCGTGGATATGCCCTCAATATCGGCGGCCCCACTTACATCACTTCGCCGATCCCGGTAAATAACCCCGTCATAGCCGCGGTCATAAGAATCAATATTGCCCTTACGGTCGGGACGGGCACCGGAGCGATAACGGAAGGCGAGCTCCTCTTTACGAAAGCCATATCCTTCAGGTCGGACAAGAACGAGTTCTTCCTTAAAAACGTTCCGGGCCGGGGCCTCTACAGGCTTAACCAGCTCGAATTCGGCACGCAGGGCCAGAAAGACGCGATAGCGGCCTCAAACGGCACTTATTCGCAGCTGTACGTCCTGCCTTTTGTCGACTTCTCCATGCGGCATCCTTACGATACGGTTTTCGACCCGCAGGGCCGGGGATATAAGTCGGTCGAACTGGCCATTACCGTAGGCGGGGTCGCCGATCTTCTCGGAACCGTCGGAACCTCAAGCGTGACGGCGACTGCCGATCTGGAATTTGTGCAAATGAGGGAAACGGTTGTCCCCGCCGGTATCAAACCCCGGTACGTCAGGGAAATCGGAAACGTCCAGCCCGCGAACCTCGCGAGCCAGCTCTTCCAGGATCTGGAAAGGTCGCCTGATCTCGCTTACACGAGTCTTCTGGTGCAGACGGCTAACAGCGCAACCGTAGGCGTGCCTTTTACGGGAACCCCGGCAAACACAACCCTTACGGACATCTCCGTCGAGACAAACAACAGCTATCCGATCAAGTCGATCCTTTACGCGCTCCTTAACTACTTCAACAACTACAGGGTCGCCAACGCCGCATGGCCGGCAGGATATGTTTATCTTGATCTTCTCGGCTACGGCAGGCAGGAGCAGGACGGCAGTTATCTCGGTGCGCTCTACTCCGCTAAATACGGAAAGCTGAGGATCAATAGCACGGTCGGAACGCTCTCGACCTCGCAGCTGTCGATCCTTTACGACAGCATCCGCGATCTGAAGCCGTAAGAGAAAAACTCCGGCGCGATCCCACCGACACGCCGGGGCCTCCGGGCCGGGGGTCATGATCTGGCCCCCGGCTTTTAATAAAACCAAAGGAGTAAATTATGATAGAAATCTACAGGATAAACCCGAACCTTACGAAAGACTTCATGGGCCGCTTCGATACGATCGAAGAAGCCCGCGCCTACAGAGATCATGCCCCGGAAGTGGCCTTTTCAGCCGTTTCGGTCGATGGTATAACTGTCGCGGACGTGAACGGCGCGATAACCTCGCGCATGGCAACCGATCCCCGCGCCTGCGGTTGCAAGATCGCCGATCAGTTCAAAGCCGAGAAGGGCGCGAAATCAACCCCGGTCGAACTCTAAAAAACGATCTGAAAAGGAGGTCGT
>DAIDBB010000353.1 GCA_027310325.1 bacterium
GTATTTCTCGAGGAGAGCGAAAGGCTCCTCGATGATTTCATTAGGCACCAGGTAGGAAAAGAGCTCAAGACGAAAAGATTCCTCTCTAAGCTCCGGAACGCGGCCTTTGAGGCAAGGCGTTGAGTTGCTGCGCCGGACACCGGCTTTTTCTTCGCTTACTTTCTTTTGTGCGCGCGCACGGCAGCGGGAATACCGTCCGCGCGGGATCCGGACGGTAATGCCAATATGATATGCTAACCCTTTGCCCGCGCAGGCGAAAAAGAAAGTAAGTTTGACGTGAAAGGTTTTTTTGTGTAAAATCAAATGATTTGCCGCGCTATTCCGGCGCGTCAAAAACATATATTAAGAAACCACGGGTGTCTAAAAAGATGTATTTTCAGGACGTAATATTGAACCTTCAGAAGTTCTGGGCGGCGCGCGGGTGCCTCCTCCAGCAGCCCTATGACATGGAGAAAGGGGCGGGCACGTTCCATCCGGCCACCTTTTTAAGGGTCCTCGGCCCCGAGCCCTGGAAGGCCGCCTACGTGGAACCTTCGAGGAGGCCGACCGACGGCAGGTACGGCGAGAACCCGAACAGGCTCCAGCACTATTACCAGTTCCAGGTGATACTTAAGCCCTCGCCCGGCGACATACAGGACCAGTATCTTAAGAGCCTCGAGACCCTCGGCATAAACCCCCTCGAGCACGACATCAGGTTCGTCGAGGACGACTGGGAATCTCCGACGCTCGGCGCATGGGGGCTCGGCTGGGAGGTGTGGCTGGACGGGATGGAGATAACGCAGTTCACGTACTTCCAGCAGGCGGGCGGGATCGACCTCAAGCCCGTCTCGGGCGAGATAACCTACGGCCTCGAGCGCATCACCATGTATCTCCAGGGCGTGGACAGCGTATACGACATAAAGTGGACGAAGGGCGTCACGTACGGGGACGTGCACCTCCGCAGCGAGATAGAGTACTCGCGCTACAACTTCGAGGAAGCCGACACCGAGATGCTCTTCAAGCTCTTCGACATGTACGAGAAGGAATCGAAAAGGCTCATGGGGGCCGGCCTTGTGCTGCCGGCTTACGACTACTGCCTCAAATGCTCCCATACCTTCAACATGCTCGATGCGCGCGGCGCGATAAGCGTCGCTGAAAGGACGCGGTTCATAGGAAGGGTCCGGGCGCTGGCGCGCGGGTGCGCCGAAGGTTATCTGAAGGTAAGAGAAGAGCTCGGGTTCCCGCTTTTAAAGGGGGCCTGAGGACGCACTCATCCATCCATTAAGATTTTTTTCGTTTTTATAAACTCCGAAGACCCGCTGCCATCAACAAGCATAGCGATTCCCCGTAGCCTGCTGCGGAGAATTTTAATCTTTTAACGATAAGGTAAGCCGCCATGCCGCTTTTCGGCGAAATATTCTTGAGCGAATTCATAGGCAAACCCCTCCTTGACCCCAAGGGAGAGGTCGCCGGCAGGGTAAAGGACGTCGTAGCCGTCAAGGGCGACCCTCTGCCGAAGATCTCAGCCGTCATCGCCGAGCGAAAAAGGCAGCTGTTCAAGGTGAATTGGGAGGACATAAATCTCCTCAACAGGAAGATAATCTCCACGTACCTGTACACGGGCCTGCTCGACCCCTACACGATGAACGAGTATGACCTTCTCCTCGTAAGGGACGTCCTCGATAAGCAGATAGTCGACGCCAACGGCGCGAAGGTCGTCAGGGTAAACGACATAAAGCTCGAGGGGTACAACGCGGACGCCGTGCTCGTGGCCGTCGACATGGGTGTAAGGGGCATCCTCCGGAGGCTTAATGTCGAAAGGAGGGGCGAGAAGTTCTTGAGGCTTTTCCAGATAACGCTCCCCCATAAACTCGTCAGCTGGAACTACATCCAGCCCTTGAAGCCCAAACTGAAGACCATAACGCTTACGGTCCCGAGGCAGCTCATCTCCGAGCTCCACCCCGCGGACATAGCCGAGATAATAAGCCAGGTCCCGCGCGACGAGGGCGCGAACTTTTTAAAAGAGCTCGACGTCGAGACCGCTGCCGAGGCGCTTTCGGAGCTGAAGCCAGAGGTCCAGGCCGAGATGATAAGCTCGATGGAGGCCGCGAAGGCCGCGGACATCCTCGAAGAGATGTCCCCGGACAAGGCCGCCGACGTGCTCGGGGACCTGCCCGAGGAGAAGACGACCGAGCTCCTCGAGCACATAGAAAAAGAGGAGGCCCTCGACATAAAGGAGCTTTTGAGCCACGAGGAGGACACGGCCGGCGGCATCATGACTAACGAGTTCCTCGCCTATCCGCCGGACATAACCGTAAGGGAAGCCATAGAACGGTTCAAGAAGGACGCCCGCGAGATGGTCTCCGTCCACTATATATTCATAGTTGACGGGGAGGAAAGGCTTCTGGGGGTGACCTCCTTGAAGGAGATGCTGCTGGCCGACCCTTCAATGAGGATGGCCGAGATGATGGAGACGAAGCTCATAACCGTTGACCCGGGCGAGGACGAGATGACCGTCGCGGAGAAGGTGTCGAAATAC
>DAIDBB010000215.1 GCA_027310325.1 bacterium
TCCCAGTACATAGGGATGGGGAAAAGCTTTTACGACAATTTCGACTCCGCGAGAAAAGCCTACGATGAGGCGAACGAAACGCTTGGGTATGACCTTAAGAGGCTTTCCTTCGAAGGTCCGCAGGCTGAGCTTGACCTGACCGAAAACACTCAGCCCGCGCTTCTTACGGCCAGCGTAGCCGCCATGAAGGCCCTGAGGGAAAAAAGCGGCGCGATCCCTGACTGCCTTGCCGGGCACAGTCTCGGGGAATATACCGCCCTTGTGGTAGCCGGGGCGCTGGACTTTAAAGACGCTGTAAGGCTCGTGCACCTGAGGGGCAAATTCATGCAGGAGAGCGTGCCCGATGGGACCGGCAAGATGTGCGCCGTGCTCGGCCTTGGCATCGAGGACGTCTTTGAAGTATGCAAAGGGGCGTCGGTAGAGGGCGACATGGTGGTCCCGGCGAACATAAACAGCCCCGAGCAGATAGTCATCTCCGGGCACAGCAAGGCCGTGGAGCGGGCCGCCTCCCTCGCGAAGGATAAGGGGGCCAAAAGGGTCATAACTCTTCAGGTCAGCGCTCCTTCGCACTCTCCGCTCATGGCCAAGGCCGCCGAAAGGCTTAAGGCGGAACTCGACAAGATTACGTTCAAAAGCTTAAGCGCCCCTGTCATTACTAACGTTGAGGCATCCGTTGCCGACCCCTTGAGGATAAATGAACTTCTCACTCGTCAGCTTACAAGCCGGGTAAGATGGGTAGATATCATAAGAAGGATGAAAGCCGACGGCATAAACGACATATTCGAGATAGGCCCGGGCAAGGTCTTAAGCGGCCTTGTAAAGCGCATTGAAAAAGACATGAACTCCCTTAATCTGAACGAAATAGGGGACATGGAAAAGGTTCTTGGCGCGCTCGGCGCGCCATGAGAAAATAGATAATAGGAGGGGTCATGCAGCTATCAGGCAGAATCGCGCTCATAACTGGGGCCGGTCAGGGCATAGGAAAGGCCATAGCGCTTAAGCTCGCTTCATACGGCGCTGACGTGGCTGTCGTAGACGTAAACCTTGAAAAAGCTCAGGAGACCGCCAGAGAGGCCCAGACCATGGGGCGGAAAGCCATTGCCATGAAGGTCGACGTCTCCAACCTTAAAGAGACCGAGGAGATGGCGGAGAAGGTCTTTAAGGAGCTCGAAGGCATCCATATTCTTGTAAATAACGCCGGCATAACGAAAGACGGGCTGATCCTCCGGATGACCGAAGAGGACTGGGACAAGGTCATCGATGTGAACCTCAAAGGCGCGTTCAACTGCTCGAAGTCTGTCCTGAAGTACATGAGCAAGATGCGCTGGGGCCGGATCGTAAACATCGCCTCTGTTGTCGGGGTGATGGGCAACGCCGGGCAGGCCAACTACGCCGCGAGCAAGGCGGGCCTCATCGGGCTTACGAAGAGCATCGCGAGGGAATTCGCCGGAAGGAATATTACTTGTAACGCCGTCGCTCCCGGGTTTATCGAGACCGCGATGACCGGTGCGCTTTCGGATAAGGTCAAGGAAGACCTCCTTAAGCAGATCCCGCTCGGCAGGTTCGGAGGCCCAAACGACGTCGCGATGGGGGTACTTTTCCTTTCTTCGAACGCTTCGAGCTACATAACCGGTCAGGTGCTTAACATAAACGGCGGGATGGTCATGTAGCTTGTTGACAAATGCGGCTGATAGGTGTTATACAACTTTTTGAAAATTTAACTGCCAGGAGGTAATGAAAATGTCGTCGACAATAGAGAATAAAGTTAAAAAGATCATAATAGACCAGCTTGACGTGACGGAAGACGAGGTCACGCCGCAGGCCTCTTTCGTTGAGGACCTTGGGGCCGATTCTCTCGATACGGTCGAGATGGTAATGGCGTTTGAGGAGGAGTTTTCCATAGAGATACCCGACGAGGACGCCGAGAAGATAAGGACCGTAAAGGACGCTGTCGATTATATACAGAAAAAGGCGTCGAAGTAGGCTTCATTTTAAGGGCGGTTTAAAAGTCCGACCCGTCCGGAGAGACCGTGAAGTTTTTTTTATCGCAGCTTTTTTGCGCCTTTTAGGACTCAGGAAAAATGGAAGATATGAGAAGAGTAGCAGTGACAGGCGTTGGCATGGTAAGCCCTCTCGGATCCGGGGTCGATAAGTCCTGGAACGCCGCCAGGGAAGGGAAAACCGGCATAAGGGCCATTACAAGGTTCGACGTGTCGAGTTTCCCCGTTCGAATCGCCGGAGAGGTGCCGGATTTTGACCCGGGGGACGCGGTCGAGAAAAAAGAATTAAAGAAGATGGACCTCTTTATCCAGTACGCCACCGTCGCGAGCCTCGAGGCCCTTAAGGATTCAGGCTACGCGATAACGGAAGAGAACGCGGAGCGCACCGGGGTATACATAGGGGCGGGGATAGGAGGCCTTCCCGCCATAGAGCACTGGCATCATGTGCTCATCGAAAAGGGCCCGGATAGGATCACTCCTTTTTTCATACCGATGGTCATAATAAACCTAGCCTCCGGGCAGGTTTCGATTAAGACCGGGGCGAAGGGGCCCAACAGCTGCGCGGTAACCGCGTGCGCGACAGGCACTCACTCCATAGGTGACGCCTTCAGGCTCATTCAGACCGGGGCGGCCGACGCGATGCTCGCCGGAGGCACCGAATCGACGATCACCCCTCTTTGCGTCGCGGGCTTTAACGCGATGAAGGCCCTTTCCACAAGGAACGACGAGCCTCAGAGGGCGAGCCGGCCCTTCGACAAGGACAGGGACGGTTTTGTCATCGGCGAGGGCGCTGGCGTCCTTTTCCTTGAAGAGCTCGGGTCGGCAAAAAAGAGGGGCGCGAAGATATATGCCGAGCTTGCTGGCTACGGCATGAACTCCGACGCGTACCATATGACTACCCCTTCGCCTGACGGCGCCGGGGCGGCGCGCTGCATGGAGCTTGCCATTAAAAGCGCGGGTATAAACCCTGAAGACGTGGGTTATATCAACGCCCACGGGACTTCCACGTATTATAACGACCTTTACGAGACCAAGGCGATAAAAAAGGTCTTCGGGGACCACGCGAGGAAACTCGCCGTCAGCTCCACGAAGAGCATGACCGGGCACCTTCTGGGCGCAGCCGGAGGGATCGAGGCCGTATTTACGGCCCTTTCGCTCAAAGACCGGGTCATCCCACCTACCATAAACTATGAAACGCCCGACCCGGCGTGCGACCTCGATTATGTGCCTAATACGGCACGGGACCTTAAGGTCAAGGCGGCTGTATCTAATTCTTTCGGATTCGGCGGGACTAACGCGGTCCTTGTTTTTAAACGGTTTGACGGTTAGTCTGCATATCTCCCTCAGGATTTCCTGATCGCTAAAACCGTTAAATACGATAGAAGCCCGGCTACGAGGGTTTGTACATTTACCGTTATATAAACGAGGTTTAATTTTGGGAAAGATTGCCATAGCGAGCGACCATGCGGGCAGGGAAGTCAAGGACGACCTCATAGAGTTTTTAAAGGGCCTCGGGTATGAGGTCATTGATATGGGCGTCAATAGCGACTCGTCTGTCGATTATCCCGATTACGGGTCCCCGGTTGCGGAAAAGGTCTCCGGCGGGAAGATAGAAAGGGCGGTGCTTCTTTGCGGGACAGGCATAGGCATGAGCATCCTTGCGAACAAATACAAAGGCGTAAGGGCAGCGCTCGTTAGCGACGTTTATTCCGCAAGGATGGCCAAGGAACATAACGACGCCAATATACTCGTAATAGGCGGAAGGGTCGTGGGAAAAGGGCTCGCAAGAGAGCTCGTAAAAGAGTGGCTTGAGGCCAAATTCATCGGCGGCAGGCACCAGCGAAGGCTTGATAAGATTAAGGATATAGAAGAGAAGAGAAAATGACCCAAAAGGGGGCGATTAGAATGTCGGCATTAAAAGGTTTTGACCCTGAGGTTTACGAGGCCATAAGGCTTGAGACGGAAAGGCAGGAATACAAGCTCGAGCTCATAGCTTCCGAGAACCTCGTTAGCGAAGCTGTACTTGAAGCATCCGGAAGCGTAATGACAAACAAGTACGCTGAAGGATATCCGGGAAAGCGCTATTATGGCGGATGCGAATATGTCGATATCGCCGAGAGGCTGGCCATAGAAAGGGCCAAGAAACTCTTCGGCTGCGACCACGTGAACGTCCAGCCCCACTCGGGCTCGCAGGCGAACATGGCGGTATACATGGCAACCATCAAGCCCGGCGATACAGTCATGGGGATGAACCTGTCGCACGGAGGGCACCTTACCCATGGAAGCCCGGTCAACTTTTCCGGGCAACTCTACAACATAGTCTTTTACGGCGTCAGAAAAGACAGCCACCGCATAGACATGGATGAGGTTAGGGACCTGGCGAAAACGCACCGCCCCAAGATCATAGTCGTCGGCGCGAGCGCCTATCCCAGGATAATAGACTTCAAGGCCTTTAGAGAAGTGGCCGACGAGGTCGGCGCGAAGATCATGGTCGATATCGCCCATATAGCCGGACTTGTCGTAGCCGGGCTTCATCCGAGCCCTGTTCCAGTGTCCGAGTTCGTTACGACAACTACGCATAAGACCCTTAGAGGCCCAAGGAGCGGCATGATCATGTGCCGGGAGGAGTTCGCCAAGGCCATAGATAAGGAGATATTCCCGGGCATACAGGGCGGCCCGCTAATGCACGTCATCGCCGCGAAGGCGGTCGCGTTCAAGGAGGCCCTCGAACCATCGTTCATTGAATATCAGAAGCAGATCATAGCCAACGCCAGGATCCTTTCGACTGAGCTCATGAACAGGGGCTATGACCTCATCTCCGGAGGGACCGACAACCACCTGATGCTCGTAGACCTTACGAAGAAGGATATTACCGGAAAGGATGCCGAGGAAGCGCTTGTAAAGGCCGGGATAACTGTAAACAAGAATACCATACCGTTCGATACGAGG
>DAIDBB010000220.1 GCA_027310325.1 bacterium
CCTCAAGGCCGCCGCCTATGTTCTGCGACTTGAAGCCGTCGGATACCGTGGTATTGTTCCTCGTCAGGTCAGCGTCGAGTGCGAGCGTAAGGAATCTCCAGGGCTTGTAAGCCACCCCGGCCCTTACCTGGGCGCTCTCCTTTATAGCCGAGTTGTCCCCTCCGGCGGCGAACTTTACGTCGAACTTGGGCGAGTTGAGGTTCCTTCCGACGAGACCCACCCTGAGGCTGTCGCCAAACCTGTATAATGCGCCTATGTCGAGGCCGAAGTTGTTGCTGTCCCTGTAGCTGTCCTTCGCTTTCGAGAGCGCGTCCTGGAACTTGGTGTTGAATACCGGGACGACGGCGTTATAGGTCCTGCCCCTCATGAACTTGACGTTCGCGCCGATGGCAAAATCGTCCGAAAGCAGGGTGTGGCCGTAGGTAATGGGCAACTCGCCAAGGAGAAGGCCCCTGAAAACGAGCGCGGACTGGTTGTTCGCGATGGACCCGCCGTTGCTATTGGCGGCCGTTGTGCCGACGGCGGCCGCGTTCTCGGCCTGCGCCACTATGTTGGAGGGGACCGTGCCCCCTGCCGCCTGAATGCCGTTTGCCGTCGCGTTTATGTAGCCCGTGGCCTGGGCCGAAGTCCATCCGAGACCCGCGAGATAACTCTGTAGAGACGCTACTCCCTGCGCGCCGTAGACGCTATTGGCGGTCGCGGATATCGTCGAGGTCGAGCAGGTCGAGCATCCAAGATTTGCTACGTTTGTGAAGTCGGCCAGCGTAAACGTGGCGCCGGGGGCAACGGGCCCGATGTTCACCAGGTCGAGGTTACCCCTGGCCGATATGTCGCTGAAGACGTACCCTCCTACCCCGATGCTCGAGATCTCGGCCGCGAGCGCCCCGTGCATCGTTATGGTGAGGGCCCTGTTCGGGTCCGATTTAAACTGCTTGAGGTCGTTTATGAGGGTGATGAAGTCCGATACGTTCTGCGCGTTCGCGTCGGATATCGTGCCCCCGTTGAACAGGTCGAAGTTTATATTCCGTATCTTATTCACCTCTTCGCCGAGGTCGTCATGGACCTGCGCGCCTGCCCCGGCGTTAAGAAACGCGCTCCACTTCCTCGACCCGTAGTCGCCTCCCTCGGGCCTCTTGAAAAAGCCGAAGGCCGCCGGGTTCCAGTACGAGGCCGAGGCGTCGTTGGCGACGGCCACCCCCGCGCCTCCCATGCCGAGCGCCCTGGGGCCGACGATCGTCCACTCCCGGGCAAGGGCCGGTGAGGCAAGGACCGCGAAAAGAAATAGTACCAAAGTGATAATGCCTTTTTTCGACATTTCAAAGCTCCTTTTTCCGCTTTTTTTAATGCGGCATCTCCTTTATGAGCATCGCCGCCACCTTGTCGGAGATCTTGTCGAGTCCGGGCTTGAGTATCATGTAGTCCTCAACGATCTCGTGGCTCGCCTTCCATACTATGGCGCCGTTCGAGGCGTCCACGAGCTTCACCCCCAAGCCCACCCTTGCGACCTTGTTGCCGTCCTGCCTGCCGTACCCCCAGGCCGTTACGTACGTAAGAAGAAGGGCGTCGGCGTTGAACGACCCCTTGAGTTTCGCCGTGACCGCGGGGTCAGAAACGCCTAAGGTATTGACCTTCTGAATGTACCCCTGGACGTCGTTTGCAAGCTCGGTGGACGCGGTTATCTGATTTTTTATCGAGACCGGGTCGACCACGTTTTGAAACCAGCGGCTTTCGGCGAGCTTCCTCGCCATGACGGCGTCGACCACGTCCCTCGCCGGCTCGTTATCGCCTACCGTGACCGGAAGGACCGCTATCGTTTTGGGATGGAAGTCTTTTTCCTTGGGATTGAGCTCGCTGTAGTTCAGGCTTGCGCATCCGGCCAGAAGAACGAGTATTACGAGGGCCGGGAACAGCCTGAGTAAGGCAGACGAGGACAACGGATCTCTTCTCATTGTGTGTCTCCTTTGAGGATTTCGGATTTTTGGATGACCGGAAGACGCGCTGCCAGCCCACGGGGCATGACCGACCGTTGCTGTCACGTGCTGAAGGCTGGTAATTCTCCGATGCCTAGTTTTAATCCGGATTCAGTCAAATATCAAGAAAAAAAAAGGAGTAATACCCATATTAATACCTTTTTGCATGCCTGCATGCTTAGGAGCGCGTGGTCCGGCGCCATCACCTTTTGGTAAGGGCTTTTCATAAGCCCTTGCGCCTCACAGGACCGGACTCCGCCCTTCCGCCCGGGATGCGGTAATTATGCCGGAGGCGGTTACGGATTTATTACAGATAGGTTTTACTCAAAGCGCATTCCACGAGCCGTGCCTTATTGAAAGCAGCTCCCGATGGAGCGGCCCTTTCCGGGTTTATGTCGCTTGAATAAAGGCTCAGCATGTTTTTTTATAAGCCGCCCCCTCCACTAAAAGGGTTGGCTAAAAAGGGCCGGCCCTTTTTGTTTATTTCAAGGCCGTTCAATACGGCAAATACCGACCTCTCAGATTTCTGTTGTAACGGACTAAAATTCTGTCTATGCTTATTGGTCGTGAGAACCTCGAAGGAGCGCGAAATGGCTGAAAGGCGATTCAAATACACGAGGGAGGACTTCGGGGAGCTTCCTGTTAAGCTTATCCACCTGACCATATACCTTAACTTCCTCGGAGACGCTGTCGAGGCTAAAAACTGCCTTGAGATGGTCTCCGTCAAAGGCCTGGATTCGATCGAGCTCGACGCGAGGGACCTTGAGATAATATCCATCGAGTGGTGCGCGGGCCCCGCTGCCCCAGGCTCTCCCCTTTCCCATGAATATTCGCGTGAAAAAAATAAGCTCAATGTAAAGCTGCCCCGCCGCGTGGAGGCTGGCGAGAGGTTTTTCGTGAGGACCCGGACAAGGTGCGCTCCGTCGGAGCGCGTCCTAGAAGGGATATATAAGGATACGACCCCGCCGGGCGCGCCACAGCAGTACATGTCGCAGTGCCAGCAGTGGGGCTTTCAGCGCATCATGCCGATATTCGACGACTGTCGCGCAAAGTGCACCATGACCACGACCATAGAGGCGGACTCCGGATACACCCACCTCATAAGTAACGGCAACATTGATCCAAACTCAAACCCTGACGGGTCGCCCGTGCCGAAGCCGGGCGACCCGACACGGCAAATCATAACCTATGAAAACCCGGTCCCTACCCCGCCGTATCTATTCCTTGTATGCGCAGGCACGTGGGACACCCTCATTGACGAGGTCACCTATCCTTCGGGGCAAACGGTACGGCTTGAGTATCTCGTCCCGCCCGGCTCGAAAGAATACGTCCGCATACCCATGGCTATCCTGAAGGAATCGGCCCTCTGGGTAGGTAAGACCCAGGACTATGAATACGGCTTCGATACGTACCGGACCATCTGCATGACGAAGTCAAACTTCGGCGGCATGGAAAACCTTGGGAATACGACGATCGTTACGGATGCCGCCCTCGTAACCGAGCACACGCTCGACTCGATGCTCATCTACGCCCACGCGGTCATCGTCCACGAGTTCGAGCATAACCAGTGCGGGAGCGAAACAACCATGGAAACGCCCTTTGACGTATGGCTTAACGAGGCCTACACTGTCGACGTTGAAAGGCAGTTCATGGCCGACATCTTCGACCCGGCCTTTGTACGGCTCTACCAGGTCGAGGCGATGCGGGCGCCGCTCTCCGGCCCCCTAACTGTAGAGGACGCCGGGCATTACGGCCGCATAGTGAGGGACGGCTTCAACGACCCGGAGGAGCTTATCGACGGGGTCACTTACGTAAAGGCCGCGGAGGTCATTCGGATGCTCCGCCTCCTCGTTGGCCCGGAGGCTTTCCGTGCCGGCAAGACCCTTTATTTCAGCCGCTACCGCTATGCTAACGCAAACACGGACCAGTTCTTCGAGTGCTTTGAGGAAGCATCAAAAATGTCCCTCGAGCAGTTCAAAAAAGGCTGGCTATTCAGGATAGGTTATCCGAAGGTCTCGGCCAAAACAGAGTATGACCGCCTTTCCGGCCTCTTCCGAATACTATTCCGCCAGGAAAGCGGAGGCGAGCCTTTCTGCCTGCCGATATCCGTTGCCCTCGTAAACAAGGAAGGAAGGGATGTCGCCGGTACTGAAAAGGTCTTTATCCTGAAAGATGCCGGGGCGGAACTTACGTTCGATAACCTGCCGGAGGACGTGGCCTTTGCCTCGATGAACCGCGACTGCTCTTTTTACGGGACCTTTAGGCTCGACGCCGACGCCGGGACGCTTGCGGCCCAGGTGCGGCTCGACCCGAACGCCTTCAATAGGGTGGAGGCGATGCGGAAATTGACCGATTTCGTCCGGATAG
Organism: bacterium; assembly: GCA_027310325.1. Classification (GTDB taxonomy): domain Bacteria; phylum Desulfobacterota; class GWC2-55-46; order GWC2-55-46; family GWC2-55-46; genus JAKAIQ01. The sequence goes on from DAIDBB010000220.1 coordinate 4,338, forward strand.
GGCTCATCACCGACCCCGATGCGGAGGTAAGCGAAGAGTGGCTGACCCTATACGGCGAGATACTCTCTGACCAAAAGCTACCTGCGTCGCTAAAGGCCTATATGCTCCGCATAGAC
>DAIDBB010000228.1 GCA_027310325.1 bacterium
CCTGACCAACGTCCTTCTTCACGCGCTTAACACCTATCTTACCGGCGTCCTCGCCTTGAGGCTCTTTTCATACTGGAAAAGGGAATATCTTTCCGCGCCGCTCGCCGCCGCGGTCGCGGCCCTTCTTTTCGGCCTCCACCCGCTCCACGTCGAATCGGTCGCGTGGGTCTCGGAGAGAAAGGACGTGCTCTCCGCTTTTTTCTATATCTTAAGCGTTTTGGCCTATATAAGATACTCCGAGGGCGGACGGGCCCGCCATTACGCGGCCACGCTCGTCCTTTTCGCCTTCGCCCTCATGAGCAAGCCCATGGCCATAACGCTCCCGTTCGTCCTCCTCATACTCGACTTCTGCCCGCTTGAAAGGCGGGCCGGCCTCAAAAAGGCGCTCCTGGAAAAGGTCCCGTTCTTCGCGTTGAGCGCCGCCTCCGGATTGCTCACGCTCCGGGCCCAGGCAAAGGGCGGGGCGCTCGCAAATACGGCCGTATATCCGCTTGACGAGAGGATAATCGGCGCGGTGAGGTCTATCGTCTTTTATCTCCGTCAGACGCTCGCCCCCATAAATCTATCGCCCTATTACCCGTGGTATCCGAAGTCAGGCTTTCTCGGGCCCGAGTTCCTTCTCCCGCTCCTCGCCGTCGTCCTCATGACGGTCCTCTCCGTCATGGAGGCGCGTAGAAACAGGGTCTTTCTGGCCGTGTGGCTCTACTTTATCGTCACCCTCGGCCCTGTTTTGGGGCTCGTGCAGGCGGGCGGGCAGGCCGCCGCCGACAGGTACATGTATCTGCCGTCCATCGGGCCGTTCATGCTCGCGGGCGCGGCCGCCTCCGGGCTTTTCGCCAGGCACCGCGAGACCGCCTACCGCGCCGCTATGATCGCCTCGCTCCTCGTCATAGCGGCCTTCCTGGCCAATACCGCCGTCTCCCGGCAGTCGATATGGAAGGACTCTATAACCCTCTGGTCCTCCGAGATAGCAGACTTCCCGGGGAGCGTCAACATAGCCTACGACCTCCTGGGGCTCGCCTACGAGGAGACAGGCGACCACAGGCGGGCGATAGACGACTTCACCGAGGCGATAAGGCTCCGCCCCTATTCGAGCTACGTCTCGCCGTACAACAACCGGGGCATTTCCTTCGAGGCGGAAGGGGAATACGACCTGGCGTTCAGGGACTACTCGACGGCCATTGCGCTAAACCCCGGACTGCCCGAGCCCTACATGAACAGGGGCCGGCTCTACGCGAGGTTCGGGGAGTACAGGAAGGCGATGGCGGACTTCGGCAGGGCCCGGGAACTGGAGGGGGCCGCGCGCTGAAGGACGCGGTTTAATGGCGTACGGCAAAAATCAGAGGGGATTCAAGATGACGACCGGCACGGCGCTCAAGGCGGGAAGCGGCCCGCGGCGCACCCTCCTTAAACGGCCCTTTGGGCCGGCATTCGCCGCGGCTCAGATAGCGGGCGTATTTATCTTCCTCGCACGCTTTTCGTTCAGCCTGACGGCAAAATTTATCAGCCGCCCGTCGCTTTTTATTTCATCGGCCATGGCCGACATCAGGCCCCTGATGTCTTTCTCTAAAAGCCCTTCCGCGTGTTTTCCGATCTGCTGGGTTTCCCACGGTATGGTCACGGGAGACAATATAAAAAGAGAAAGTCCGGTTATAAAGCTCGCCGCGTGCGCCTGCGGAGGCGGGGAGAAATGTATCATCGAGGTCTGCTTATATTGAGCGCCCTGTCCGCTCTGAGGGTCTTTGAAGGTCAGGACCATTCTGGATTCGTAATTGATATTGCCGGAAAGATGGTCTTTTGAAACCGCTCGAATTTCATATTCGGGGATTATAATAATGTCGGCGTCCCGGGTGGTTGCGACGCTATCGACTATCCGCACTTTTTCAAAGATAGACGCCAGAGTGGTTTGAAGGGCGTTGACCAACCCCGGATTCATGGCGATGTTCACGCTGAACCCGTTCAATTCATCATAGAAGGTGCGTGTTTTAAATGACCCCGGCTGGACCAGCGCCACATCGAGAGGCAGCCTTGTAAAAGTATTTGTCTCATTAATCGCATAAAAATCGGCCTTGATCGCGCCGTTATACGCGCAGCCGGAAAAAAACAGAAAAGCGGCCATTAAAAAAAATAGCTTCCTCAACGATGCCCTCTCCCCGCGGTGCTTCGTGAATGGACTTTATTCTTTTCTTTCACCTATGTCAAGATTTGATTTGGCCCCGGCGCCTTATTAGCTCGTCCAGGCTCCACTCGCCGCCCCCGGCGAAGAAGAAGTAGAGGAAGACGACGCTGTAGAATGCCGCCGCCTCGCCTTTGTTCACGATCGGGAGGAACCCGCGCGGCGCGTGCGCCATGAAGTACGCTACCGCCATCTCTCCGGAGAGTATGAAGGCGACGGGCCGGGTAAAGAGGCCGATAATGAGGAGCGCGCTGCCGAAAAGCTCCAGGACCCCGGCAAGCCCCATGAGGGAAAAGAGCTCAAGGTCCCCGAACATCTCCGAGGGCGGGTAGCCCAAAAGCTTCATGGTCCCGTGCTCGATGTAAAGCAGCGCGACGGCTATACGAAGGACGCTCAATACCCGCGGCTGCCATACCGCGAAAAAACCGGTTTTTTCCGACCCCGTTCTTTCTTCCATCGAAAGCCTCCTTTTGGTTTAAAACTGCCCGAAGATAATCCCCCCTCCCGTCAAGGAAGGGGGATTTAATGCCGCAGTGGGAGATGATGGGGTGAGGGGTCATTGCGGGCGGAGCGAAGCAATCTGTCTTTTTCTTAAGCCTGCGAGATTGCTTCGTCGCGCCTGCGGCGGCGCAAAGGCTTAGCCGACCGATTGCCGCAAGGGACTACGCAGACGCATGGACGGTTTTAACTCCGCCCACCGCACGGTGCGCGCTCCTCGCAATGACAGGCTCACCCCCACCCTGCCCTCCCCCGTCAAGGGGGAGGGGTTTTACGGGAACCCGGCTTCGGCTCGTCAACGGCAGTACTTAAATTTATGCAACAAATGTCCGGATGATAGGAAGGGCGAGAGGCCAGGCCGGAGCATGCTCGGTTGCATGTGAGGACCTGGACTCGAAGCCCTGACAACGCAGACGGACGATTTGCTTGCATAAACGTCTTTATGGGAATAGCTTCCTCGCCACCCACCTTTTGACCCTCGAAAATATCGACCCTTTGGCCGGGGCGAGCATATCGAGGTACTCGTCTATGACCGCGCGCTCGGGGTCTATGAGAATCCTGTCCAGCCTGAGCCATTTAAGCCACCCGCTCAGTTTCGAGAGCGGGTCCATCCTCCGCTTCTTAAGGCGCGTAAAGGGCCTGTCGGCCATGGTGTTCAGGTAATCGACGAGCCCGCCCGCTCGCGCCAGCATAACTCTGTCCGCGCGGCCGTTCATGCCTACGTGCTCGGCCAATAAATCGACCCGCGCCTGCGTTATCGTCTCCGCGAGCCCGCCGTCTTTTCCGTCGGCCTCCCACGCCACGTTCAACTCGGTATCGAACCCCATGCTCCTGTTGTTCGTGTTCGCGGAACCGACGGTAATGAACCTGTCGTCCACGATCATGAGCTTCGAGTGGACGAAGACGGGTACGTCCTTTCCCCCTCCGTTCGGGCGTAGCCCGGCGGGATAGTAGATGCCGAGCGAGTGGCCGCGCCTTTTCGCCACCTTCTTAAGCGTCCTGAGGAGCTTCGCCTGGGCGAGACCGACGGAGACCCTTTCGATGAGAGTCGGCGTCCTCAGGGGGAGTATCATGACGATATTGAGCTTTGGCCGCTTCCTTGCCTTCATCCTCCTTATGAGCGCCCTGTAGACGGCGTAGGAGCTGAAGTACTGGTTCTCGATATATATGAGCGACTCCGCGGACCTTATGGCGTCTATGTAAAGCGAGCGTATCTCCCTTACCGGCCTTTTCATGTTCATGACCGAGCGGGCGCGGGTGCGCGCTATGGCGACACTCCGGGCCGCAAGCGGTATCCCTGTCCCCTCGGGCAGGTAATCCGTTGCCGGAGGCGCGGGCGTTAGAGCGATGGGAGCGCCGGTGGCGTCCTTCCAGAGGTCCTCGAAGAGATCTTTAAGGCTTTCCGCGACCGGCCCCGTGTGGTATGACTGGACGTCGTGGTACGGCTCGTAGGGCGAGCCGTCGGGGCGCGTCCGATCGGGGTTCTCGGCGATGTGTCTGCGGTCGTCCCAGCGGCCCGCTGCTATGTCCATGCCGCCCACGAAGGCGGCCTGCCCGTCTATGACGGCGAACTTCTGGTGCTGGCAGGCGCCGAACGGGTGGTTCGCGTCGAAGTGGAAGAATATCTGCTTGCTTCGAGTCGAGCTGAAGATAAGGTCCTGCATCCATTCGCGTTCGAGGGCGAAAACGACCGAGAAGTCCCAGGCG
>DAIDBB010000248.1 GCA_027310325.1 bacterium
TCATGCCGACAAAAGGCTGCAGGCCCATGAACGTGTGCGAAAGGACCGACGCGGCTATCGTAACGGCCCCGAGGAGCACTACCGCCATGGCCCCCGGCTTCATCCTTACCGCTTCGGCCTCGCCCTCCGGCCTTCCGGACGGCACGATCAGGAAAAGGAGGGTGGCCGGCACGAGCCAGTTTATCAGCGAAGGCACGACGAGGGCGAGGAACTGGAGCATCCCGGCCTTGCCCGCGGACCAGACCATTAGCGTGGTTATGTCGCCGAACGGCGACCATACGCCGCCTGCGTTTGCCGCTACCACTATGCTTATGAAAGACGGGAGCAGAAAGCGCCTTTCACCGCTCACCGAGTTTACGACGGCCGCCATCAGGAGCGCGCTCGGCAGCGTCGTAGCAACCGGCGCAAGCATGAAGGTGATCGCGCCCGTTGCCCAGAAAAGGGCGCGAAGCGAAAACCGCTTCCTTATTAGCCAGGACTTGAGCGCGTCGAAGACGAGCCTTTCCTGCAACGTATTTACGTATATCATGGCCGCGAGCACAAAAAAGAATATCTCGCCTATCTCGCCCGAAAGCCGCATTACCTCATCTGAAATGCTCGCCCCCCCGTGCAGCGCCTCGTAAAGGCCTATGAACATCCACATGAGAGACCCCGCAAGTATGACGGGCTTCGATTTCCTTAGGTTAAGCCTCTCCTCGAAGACAACGAGCACGTACGAGACGGCAAAGGCCGCAAAACTCAGATACCCTGCCCAGGTATACGCCAATATCGGGTTCATAAAACCTCCAAAACAAAAAAAGGCCAATAAGAACGCTTTGGTTCCCTATTAGCCTACTTTCCCTTCCGAGAACCTTGAGAGAAGCTTTTTACAAAAAGGTTCTCTCAAGGTTCCCGAAAAGGCGCGTCAGTCCGCCTGAATTTTGAATGATTGTATCCTGCAATCGGCCCCAGGTCAAGGCCCGCGGCGGTCTTATCCGGCCTATGGTTACGCATCCCTGCCCGGCTTTCCTGTCAAGCCGCAAATAAAATGGAACAAAAAAGCGGCGCAGTCCGTCTTATACGTATGGACGTAAAAGCGGCAATGGACTTCCTTGAGCGTTTTAGAGAAGGCGACGCTTCCGCCTTCGAGGAGATAGTCCGCGCGCACCAGGACAGGATATATAACCTCTGCCGCTATATGCTCGGAAACGCCCGAGACGCGGAGGACGCGGCCCAGGACGTCTTCGTAAAGGCGTACAGGAGCCTAAGGGACTTCGAACCAGCGCCGTCCTTTTCCGCCTGGCTCTACAGGATAGCCGTAAACACCTGCATCGATTACAGGAGAAAGACCCCGTTTCTCTCTTTTTTAAGGTTCTCCGCCGACGGACAGGAGTTCTCGATCGAGCCGAGGTCGACCCTTCCGTCACCCGAGAGGTCCTATGAATCGAAGGCCCTCGGCACGGCCATAGAAAGGAGCCTCTCCCGCATCTCAGCCAGGCTTCGGACGGTAATAGTCTTAAAGGAGATCGAGGGGCTTTCGTACGAGGAGATCGCCGCTGTCCTCGGCATATCCGTGGGGACCGTTAAGTCGAGGATATCGCGGGCGCGGGACGAGCTAAAAAGGCTTTTAAAGGACTTTGAAAGATAAACGGGGCCCTTTTAAAGGAGACGCCATGCTTAAGTGTATCGAATCGGAAAGACTCATAACGGACGCCTCTGAGTCCGGCTTCAGGTTCGTGGATTCGGAGCTATTCGAGCACCTGAAAACGTGCGAACGGTGCGCCGCCGAATTGAGGGGCCTTAAGAGGCTGCGCGCGGCATTCGAGTCCGCTCCGAGATACAGGGCCCCTTGCCGGATGACGGAACGCGTCATGCGGCGCATATACTGCCAGGCCGACCCGCGCCCGGGCTCCATGCCTTTAAGTAACCTCGCGGCGGCCTTCGCGCTGGTCTTCACGCTCGGGGCCGGGGTCCTCTCAGGGACGTTCCTCGCCTCGAATGTCATGGCCGAGGCGGGACCTGCCCCGGCCCGGATCGACGGCTCCGGCGGAACACTCCTCGCTTACTCAGGCGGCGCGTCCGACCCGGCCCCGGATTTTATTACAGGCGATTACCTTACGGGAGCGGAGGACGGAAATGAAAGGTAGGCTGAAGCTCATCCTTATCCTGTCGCTTTCGCTTAACGTCTCGATGCTCTCGGCCGCGGGCTATTTTTTCTACCGACACCACGGGCACCGGCGGACTTATGAGAGGACATACGGGGGGGAAGAGATGCTCCTCGACAGAGTCTCTTTGAGGCCCGACCAGATAAAGGCGATCCGGGAAAGATCGCGCGGCTTCTACGCCATCATGGAAAGGAAAAGGAGCGAGATGATCGACCTCCGTCAGGTCCTCTTTTTCCTCCTTTTCACCGGGAACCCGGACCGGAGTAAGATAGACGGCATTATAGACGAGATAAACAGGGTCCAGAAGGAGACCCAGACGTTGGTAGCCGCCCACATGCTCGACGAAAAGGCGGTCATGGACGACAAACAGCGCGAGAAGTTCTACGAGATGATAGAGGCGTCCCTTGAAAGGAAGAGGCCCCGCGGCAAGGTAGAAGACTGACATCCATTTCTCCACTATGTAGACGTCCGCCGGCTCGCCCGGATAAAGGTTTATGCTTTTCGGCCTCTCGAGCCTTAAGAGCGCCGGGAGCACCCTCACTTCGACCCTTTCAGTCCTCTGGTTCGAGAGCCCGGCCTCGGGCGACCATAGGGCTAACACCCTTACGAACTCCGGGGGGATGCGGACGTCGGTGAAAAGCAATCTTCGATATCCCCTTCATGGTCCCGCCCGTAGAAAATCAGGCCGTAAATTCACGGAACAAACCAGCCCGCCCGACCGTTTAATATGTAGATTTTAGTAGACCACAAACGGAGGCAGGTATGAAAAGACCAAGGCTTAAGACGATTATCGCGGTATCGACGATGTTCATGGCTCTCGCCTCAGCGGGCGCGGTCAGGGCAGAGGGCGGGATGCAAGGAGGCCCTGACCGGGAGGAGCACGAGTGCAGGCTCAAGCATTCATGGAAGGAGACCCTTACAGACAGCCAAAAAACGCAACTCGAACGGCTTCACCTCGCCATGGAAAAGGACGTTAGCGTCCTCAAGGCCGAGCTCGGGGTAAAGAAGGCGGAGCTTAAGGCGCTGGCCTTGAAGGACAACCCCGACACGCAGGCCATAAGCCGCAAGACCGACGAGATAATTGGGATAAAAAAAGAGCTCATGCAAAAAAGGATCGGCCACCTTATAGAGGTGCGTAAGGTCCTTACGCCGGAGCAGAGGGTCTCGTTCGACTCGGCCGTAATGAGCGGGCGCGAGGGGCATGGGCACAGGCACGGCGACTGGCACAGGGGTTAAGTAACGGTTATCGCTTCCCGGCCTTCCAAAAAAGGAGGGCCGCCCTCCGGGGGGGACGAAGGAACGGCCGAATCGGCCGTTCCTTCGCGGTTTTTTGGGCTGGTAAAAAGTTTTTATGCGAGGTGGAATTATGGTATACTTTTTAGGTTGTCCGGAGGCCCTTCAAAAGGGAAGGTAAGACATGTCTCAGGAAAAGCTCGAGTCGCTTGCCGGTTACGCCGGCCGGCCCAATTTCGACCTGTGGGATTACGCGATTAAAGTCTCCATCGTCCTTGGCCTCGTCATCATAGTTTACACGAGCCTTACCGGCCACGTATTCACCCCCCTCTTTGCAGCCGCGGAAAGGCACAGGTGGGCCCGGCTCATAACGCTGCCGGGCTTCGTCTGGATGTCCATGGGCACAGTGCTCCTCGCTTTCCGCACCTTTCTCTGGTTCAGGTACAGGCCCTTCGAGCCCGCGGACTTCGCAAGCGCCCCGTCCCTTACGGTCATCATACCGGCGTACAACGAAGGAGAGATGGTGGGGAGCACGATCGATTCCGTCGCTTCAGCGCGCTACCCGGCCGATAGGCTCGAGATACTCGTCATAGACGACGGGAGCAGGGACGATACCTGGGCCCATATCGAAAGAGCGGCCGGAAAGTACCCCCATCTCGTTACCGCCATCCGTTTTCCCGAAAACAGGGGCAAGCGGGCCGCGCTCGAAGCCGGTTTCCGCCAGGCGCGTGGCGCCATTGCCGTAACGATAGATTCCGATAGCGTCATCGATAGCTCAACGCTCCTTGCCGCCGCGGGCCCCTTCCGCGACCCCAAGGTAGGGGCGGTGGCGGGAAAGGTCCTCGTATATAACACAACCGATGGCCTCATACCGAGGATGCTTAACGTCCGCTACATACTCTCTTTCGATTTCCTGCGCGCGGCCCAGTCCACCTACGGCACCGTCTACTGCTGTCCGGGGGCGCTGGCCGCCTACCGCGTATCAGTCGTAAGGTCTGTCCTCGACGAGTGGATGAACCAGAAGTTCTGGGGCGTTGACTGTACGTACGGGGAGGACCGCTCGATGACGAACTACATCCTCGCCCTCGGTTTCGACACGGTCTATCAGAGGACCGCGGTTGTCCGCACGATCGTCCCGCGCACCTACGACAAGCTCTGCAGGATGTTTTTGCGCTGGGACAGGAGCCACGTGCGCGAGGAAATACGGTTTGCCGGGATAGTCTGGAAGCGGCCATTAAAGGCGCGCGTGATAGCCGCGTTCGACACCTTCGTTACAAACCTCCGCTATCCCATAAGCTACTTGAGCCTCGGGCTCCTTGTCTTCCTTACGGCCCATGAGCCCTCCGTGATGGTCCGGCTCCTTTTTGCCGTCGGGCTCATCTCTTTCCTTAACGTCCTGTATTACCTCCGTTGCGAACGGTCGTGGGACTTCCTTTACGGCGTCTTTTACAGCTACTTCTCGGTTTTCGCCCTCTTCTGGGTCTTCCCTTACGCCGTCCTGACCGTCCGCTCGCGGTCATGGATGACAAGATAGCAGACGCTGAAAAACTCTTTTGGGGAAACTTGTCCGTGCGGACGGCAATTTGTTCAGCGAACATTAAGCGAATAATGTGCTTTTTTGCAATGAAAGGCCGCTAAACAATTGCCGTGCGCAGCACAAAAAGGTTCTCTCAAAGAATTTTCATCCCGCTATATTATCCCGATCTTTTTAAGCAGGCCGTCCAGGGATATATTGAGGCTCTCGTGGCTCACCGTATCCGCTATCTGCCTTGTGATATCGTCTTCAAGGTCTACATCGAATGGTTTCGGATACGGCATCCTGTCCTGATCATAG
>DAIDBB010000258.1 GCA_027310325.1 bacterium
ATACGGCCCCGGGGACCTTATAGGGAAGTACGGCCTTGAGAAGTCCTATGAAAAGGACCTCAAGGGGACCGACGGAGGAAAAGAGATCGAGGTAGACGCGATGGGCAGAAAGATCCAGCTCATAAACTGGTCGCCCCCCTACCCCGGGAATAACATCAAGCTCACTATCGACATGAGGGCCCAGCTGGCGGCCTGGCAGGCGCTTAAGGACCGTGCCGGGGCGGCGGTCGCAATGGATCCCCGGACCGGAAGGATCCTCGCCATGGTCAGCACCCCTTCCTTTGACTCCAACGCGCTCTCTACGAAGATATCGGCGAAGGACTGGAAGGCGATAATCGAAAACCCGCTCAATGTCCTGATGAATAGGGTCTTGCAGGCCCAGTACCCGCCGGCCTCCACGTTCAAGCCCATACACGCGGCTGCGGCCCTCCAGGATAAGGTCATTACCCCGGCGACCCTCATATATTCGGGCCCGTCTTTCCGGTACGCCGGACACGATTACAGGGACTGGCAAGTGAAGGGGCACGGCACCATAAACGTCCACAGGGCGATAGTGGAATCTTCCGACACCTTCTTTTACCAGGTCGGACTCAAGATCGGGGTGGACAGGCTTGCAGAGTACGTCAAGACCTTCGGCTTCGGAAAGAAGACCGGCATAGGGCTTTTGAACGAGAAGGCCGGAATCGTGCCGAACTCCGTATGGAAGAAAAAAACGTACGGGGTAAAATGGTATGAAGGCGAGACGATATCGGTATCCGTCGGACAGGGATACATGCTCACCACCCCGTTACAGCTCGTTAACGCCTACGCGGCTATCGCCAACGGAGGAACCCTTTATGAACCCTTCGTCGTCGATGAGATAACCTCTCCCACGGGAAAGGTGCTTAAAAAATATGAACCTAAAGAGATAGGAAAAGCCGCGATATCCGAACAGGTGCTGGCTTACATAAGAGATGCGCTCAAGGGCGTCGTTAACGAGGAAAAAGGAACGGCGTCTTCCCTGAAATCCGCGAACCTTAAGATCGCCGGCAAGACGGGAACAGCCCAGGTCGCCAAGCTCATAAAAAGGACGAAGAACATCTCCTCCATCGCATACAAATACCGCGACCATGCCTGGTTCGCGGGTTTCGCCCCGTACGACGACCCGAAAATTGTATTGGTGGTACTGGTCGAGCACGGCGGTTTCGGAGCTAGCGCGGCAGTGCCCGTTGCGCGGGAGATATTTAAGGCCTATCTCGGCGACCCAAATGCGCCGAAAGCGATGGAATCCAAGAATAAGGATAAGACAGAGGTCTCCCCTGATTCATCGCCTGGCAATGATGGAGCGGAGGACATAAGTGATTGACAGAAGGCTTTTCACGCATTTTGACTGGCTTATATTTGCCGTAACCATAGCGCTTGCGCTTGGGGGCCTTGCCAGCGTCTACAGCGCCACGCACTCGCACCTTCACTCGATATACAGGAAGGAAATATACTGGGTCATAATAGGTTTCTTCTTTTTCCTGATAGCGATAATCCTTAACTACTCCCTGCTTGAGAGGCTCGCCTACGTGCTGTGGGGCGCTTCGGTATTTCTCCTTATCGCGGTTTTTGTAATCGGCCGCTCGACGGGAGGGGCGAGGAGATGGATCCCGCTCGGTTTCTTCTCGCTCCAGCCCTCGGAGCTCGCCAAACTCGCTCTCATCGTAATGCTCGCCAAGTATTTCAGCACAAGGACCATACCCGAGAAGGGCATGCGCTTTAAAGACCTTATCGTCCCGGGTCTTTTCATGATAATACCCTTCGCTCTTGTCGCGAAGCAGCCTGACCTGGGGACCGCGATAATATTATGGATGATCTTCTGGTCGATGGTCCTTATAGTAAAGGTCAACTTCAGCGTCCTCGCCAGTATCCTTGCGACGTTCGCCGCCGCGGCGCCGTTCGTATGGAAGGCGCTCAAAGGCTACCAGAAAACAAGGCTCTCGAGCTTCCTCGACCCTGACGCAGATCCCCTCGGAACCGGATACCATCTCATGCAGTCCAAGATAGCCATCGGCTCCGGAGGATTTTTGGGCAAGGGGTTCACGAACGGCACCCAGGGCAAACTCATGTTCCTCCCGGAGCATCACACGGACTTCATCTTCGCGGTTTTAGCCGAAGAATGGGGCCTTATCGGCTCTCTTGTGATGCTGTCCCTCTTTATGGCCCTAATCCTGAGCGGCCTCGGCACCGCCGGCAACTCCAAGGACAGGTTCGGGTTTCTTCTGGCCTTCGGCATAACATCGATGTTCTTCTGGCATGTCACGATAAACTTAGGCATGGTATCCGGCATATTGCCCGTTGTCGGAGTCCCTTTGCCCTTCATAAGCTACGGCGGGTCCTTTTTCATTACCTCCATGATAGCCGCCGGGTTGATCATAAACGTGAAGATGCGAAGATTCCTTCTGGGGTAGGTCTCTACAAAAAACGTCATGGATTTAAAGTAACGGCGGCGAGACCCAATAGGCGCCCTCTTTCAGCCAATCTCTAATAAAATCTTATAAATCAAGGACTTATGAAAAAGGCTATTACAATATTCATCGCTACCGCCGTATACGCCGGATATTCTCCAGTTATGCCTGGCACCGTCGGCGCCCTATGGGGCATAGTAATCGCATATCTTGAGGCCTCCAGGCCTGTTTATACGCAGGCGCTTGTAATGGCCATGGTCATTGCCGTCTCCGTTTTTTTCGCCGGAAAAGCGGCCCAAATATTCGGCGGCGAAGACCCGAAAAACGTGGTATGCGACGAAGTCTCGGGGTTTCTTGTATCGATATTCCTTATAAATATTACTTTTTTAAATGTAATATTAGTCTTTCTTCTTTTCAGGTTTTTTGATATTCTTAAGCCCTACCCCGTGGGCCTTATAGACAGGAAGGTCAAGGGGGGGTTAGGCATAGTCCTGGATGACGTCGCCGCAGGCGCATACGCTAATATATTCGCGCACTTAATCTTATGGCTCCCAAGTTGGATGCACGGCCTGAGGTCGTAATAGGACGTATCCTTAAAGAAAAGGGGTTGACCCTTTCCGTAGCCGAATCATGCACCGGCGGGGGGCTGTCGAACACTATCACAAATGTGGCTGGAAGCTCGGAGTACTTTCTCGGCGGCGTGGTGGCTTACAGCAACGATGTAAAAGGAAGCTTGCTCGGCGTCAAGGCGAGGACCTTGAGGATGTTCGGCGCGGTGTCCAGCCAGACGGCGAAAGAAATGGCCACCGTGGTAAAAAAGAGGCTTAAAAGCAGCGTAAGCATCGCCATCACCGGGATAGCCGGACCCGGCGGCGGAAGCCCCGGAAAGCCCGTCGGCACGGTATTTATAGGTGTGGCCGCCGGTAAAAAGGTCATAGTCAGGAAGTTTTCCTTCAAGGGCACGAGGCTCTCGATAAAAAGGAAGTCTTCGCTTGGCGCGCTTTCAATGCTGGCGGAACTTCTGGTTTGATCAAAGCTTAAACGTGATGGCTAAAATATGAGGGCGTTTATAGCCATAGAACTGCCGGCCGTGCTTATTGAAACGCTTCGGGCCATCCAGGACGAACTAATCAAAAAGGCCGGCAAGAACGGGGACATTTCGTGGTCGAAACCCGAGAATATACATCTGACGCTTAAATTCCTCGGAGAGATCGACGCTGCCAGGGTCGA
>DAIDBB010000259.1 GCA_027310325.1 bacterium
CCACCATCCAATCCGTCTTGCTTTCAAAGGCGTTCAACTCTACCCCGAAAATCCGGGTCCAATGGTCAATAACGAGTTCGGCGAGTCGATGATCAAGAGGTACCGGGTGAAGCCAGACGGCGAAGTCTGGCTCACGAGCGACAACCCTGAGTACCCTTCGTTCAAGCCCAACGAACAGTACCGGATCATCGGACGGGCTTTTTTGTCGTGGAGGAAGAACAAGCTTTAAAAAGGAGGATTATGAAAAAGGGACTTCTTTTTGCGCTTTTGCTCTTATTAATGACATCTCCGGCTTTTGCCTTAGAGAAGTGGTGCGGATTTAAGGGCCTCTATATAGGAATGAGCGCCCAGGAAGCCAATAAAATCGGCTTCACACAGTGCCGCAAGGCCGCATTCGGGCAAATATGCGGCGTAGATAGATCGAACGCAAAATTCAAGACAATAGGCGGGGCGGAAATATCAAATATAGAGATAGGCCTCACAGAAAATAAAGTAACCACGATCAATATTGAAACCTCAAACGTCTTTTGGGATGAACTCCTTAAAAATATGAAGGCAAAATACGGCGCTCCGAAGGCGAGTAAGCATACTCCATCATACACCTGGTCTCGTGGAGGCGCGGAATTTATCGCGCGGTCGCCTACGGGAAGGGGCGTCGTTGAGGTTTTATTTGGCTATGACGATATAGATATCCAATCGAGAAAAAGGGAACACAAAACCAAGAAGGATTTTTAGAATAGACGGAAATTCAAATCTAGTTTGTCCTAATCAAACTGGCCGGGTAAAATTAAGCATCCGTAAAGCATCCGCGCGCCGATTTATATCAAAATTAACTACTTACTTATATCATCCCCGAACGCCAGGTTACTTAAGGGCGAGACGATAAAGCCGTCCCACATAAACATCAAGCCCTATGAAGCCCGCTTGAGCTCATCCATGGTCTTGCCGGGCCCCCACGGGCAGACTGGCCCTGACGCCTCTAAAGGAAAAGGCCTCCGCGACGGGGCCGCCGCCTTCCTTTCACGGCGCGCCTCGGCGATGAACCTCGCTATCTCCGCGCCGAAGATGATAGCCGCAAAGAGCGGCACGAGTAACGCTATTATTATAAGCGCCGCGACTATCACGGTAACTGTCGACCAGAACATCTTTCTCACCTCCCCGAAGTCTACGCAGGTCAGGCGGTCATGACTTTCCATATTAATTATAGACCCGCCGGCGGGTCCGTGAGGTCTTTCTTTAAAGGAAAATATTTTATGGAAAACGGGGACCTTTGATTAAAATCTTCGGCAAAAGCGCCGTTCGAGTCCTGTCATTGAATTAAAAGATGGCAGAGGGTGAGGGACTCGAAGGTCTCCGCTCGTCGCTCCCGCTCCTCGCTCTGACCCGCGCGCTTTTGCTTCCGGCCTTTCTCCCGAAAGGCCTCTTCCTCGCCCCTGCTCGGCGCAAAAGCGCCGTTCGAGTCCTGTCATTGAATTAAAAGATGGCGGAGGGTGAGGGACTCGAACCCCAAAGGGCGTTAACCCGCTGGTTTTCAAGACCAGTGACTTACCATTAGCCTAACCCTCCGGTCTGCGGCCTTTCTAATTTATCATGGAACACGCGGGAATGGAAGCGGGAGGAATATGTAGCAAATACAGGATTGCTTCCTCGCGCCTGCGGCGGGAGAAAACTCAGTTGACCAAATTGCCGCAATGGTCTATGCGGCTGCGCAGCCATGTCGACTTCGCCCACCGCACGGTGCGCTACGCTCGCAATGACGACTGAAAATACCCCTCACCTCCAACCCCGCAAGTGGAGAAGAGGGGAGAATAGATTGCTTCGTTCTAAAAACGCTCCTTGCAATGACTAAACCCTCCGGCATGGCTGGCCGATGTCTTTTGCCGTCATTGCGAGCGGGTGAGCCGAAGCCCTGAGCAAAGCGAAGGGGAAGCGATCTCATAGGC
>DAIDBB010000279.1 GCA_027310325.1 bacterium
CGCCCGTGGTCGTGTACGAATCGGGCATGGCCGTGATATCCTCTTTCCGCGCGGCCGTTATCTACGCCCTTGTCGCCATAACGGTATTCCTTTTAATCGAGATGCGGAGCCTCGCCATCACCGTAATGATACTTTCTCCGCTGGCCCTCGCCATCGTCCTTACGGGTGCGGCCTCGGTAGCCATCGGAATACCGCTCAATTTCGCGAACGTCATCGTCGTCCCGCTCCTTCTGGGAGTCGGGGTGCATTTCGGCATCCTTTTTGTGCTCCGTTACAGGACCGAGCCTCCCGAAAGCGGCAATATGCTTGAGACGAGCACGGCCAGGTCGGCGCTCTTCAGCCTCCTTACCACCATGATAAGCACCGGCAGCCTCTCGTTCTCATCGCACAGGGGCATCGCGAGCATCGGCGTTTTACTCACTCTTTGTTTCGGGTTTCTCATATTGAGCGTGCTGCTGCTCATGCCGGCGCTGTTCAAGATCTTTCATGGGAGCTTGAACACCCGTAAAAAGGACTGAGCACCAATTGACTCTTTACTGCCGGAGGTTTTTTATGTTATGCTTTTACAACTCGGCGTTTCGTGGCGGCGCGGTCCGGGGTGTCGTGTTCCCTCCGGGCGCCGGAGTATGCGTTTCGGACCCGCGTTTCGCGGTTCTCCGGGATACTTTCTTAAATTTCCGTTTGATGTCTTAGCTCGTTGCAAAATAGCTCCAGTCTGATATAGTTAAGCGTTAACCGTCTGTTGTAAGTTGAAGCGTCGAAAGGGCAAAGATGCGCACACTACTTCTTAATCCCCCTTCTTTCGAAGGGTTCGACGGCGGGGCCGGCTCAAGGTACCAGGCCCGCCGAGAGATCCGTTCCTTCTGGTACCCCACCTGGCTCGCGTATCCGGCTGGGCTTATACCCGAAAGCCGCCTCATCGACGCGCCTCCCGGGGAGCTTGGCGTTGACGAGGTCGTCCGCTGCGCAAAGGGGTTCGACCTCATAGTATTGAGCACCAGCACCCCGACGGTCGCCAACGACGTAAGGGTCGCGGAGCTTCTTAAGGAGCATTATCCCCATGTAAAGATAGGGTTCGTGGGCCCGCACGCCATGGTCCTTCCCATGGAGACGATGAAGATGTCGGAGGCGATAGACTTCGTCACGACCGGGGAGTTCGACTATACAGTCCCTGAAATAGCCAGTGGCGCGCCGCTCGAAAAAGTGCGCGGCATCGTTTGCCGCTCCAAGGGCGAGCTCGTGAGGACCGCCGACAGGCCCCTTGTGGAGGACCTGGACAGCCTCCCCTTCGTAACGGAGGTCTACGCGCGCGACCTCGATTACAAAAAGTATTATATTGGGTACCTTAAACACCCTTACGTATCGATATATACGGGCAGAGGCTGCCGCGCAAGGTGCACGTACTGCCTCTGGCCCCAGACGATCTCCGGGCACGTCTACAGGGTGCGGACCCCCGAGAACGTCTACGAGGAGATGAAGCTTGCGAAGAAGCTCTTCCCGGAGACCAAGGAGTTCTTCTTCGACGACGACACCTTCACCGAAAACCCTGCGCGCGCGGAGGAGATAGCGCGCAGGATAAAGTCCCTCGGTATAACGTGGTCTTGTAACGCAAGGGCCAACGTGCCGAAGGAGACGCTTAAGGTGCTTAAGGACTGCGGCCTTCGCCTGCTTGTAGTGGGGTTCGAGTCCGGCAACCAGAAGATACTTAATAACATCAAAAAGGGCATTAAGCTCGAGCAGGCCAGAAACTTCGTGAAGGCGGCGAAAGACACGGGTGTCCTCGTCCACGGCGCCTTCATCCTGGGACTTCCCGGAGAGTCGGCCGAGACGATCGCTGAGACGATGCGCTATGCCCTTGATCTCGACCCTTACAGCATACAGGTCTCTCTTGCGGCCCCGTACCCCGGCACCGAGCTTTACGCCCAGGGCATAAAAGAGGGCTGGATAGTCCGTGAGGGTTCATCGCTCGTTAAAAACGGCATCCAGAACGCGGCCATATCCTACAGCGGCCTTTCAGGCGAAGACATATTCGAGTCGGTCGAGCGCTTCTACAGGAGGTTCTACTTGAGGCCCCGGCCTATCCTGAGGATAATGAAGGAGATGCTCCAGGACAAGAACGAATTTGTCCGCCGCATGAGGGAAGGCAGGGAGTTCTTCTCTTTCATGGCGAAAAGGAAAGAGGCGGTCGGCTCATAATGGGACGCAACGCCGGAAGATACCTGGTGACGGTGGCCGATGATTTCGGCGCTTCCCCGTCGATAAACCGGGCCGTTGCCGAGGCCTTCGACAGCGGCCTTCTCAGGGCGGCAAGCCTCATGGCTGGCGGGGCCGCATTTGACGGGGCGATAGAGGCCGCGCGCAAGCGCAAAGCCCTTTCAGTGGGCCTCCATCTGACGCTCTGCGACGGCAGGGCCGTGCTTTCCCACGAGGAGATCCCTGATATCGCCGATACTGACGGAAACTTCGAGATCAACCCGGCCCGCGCCTGGATAAAATACAGGGGTGCGCGCATACTTAAACAGGTCGATAAAGAAATAGCGGCGCAGTTCGACCGTCTCGAAAGATCCGGCATCCGCCCGACCCATGTTGACGGCCATCACCACCTGCATATGCATCCCGCAATATTTAAAATGGTCTGCGAACATGCGGCAAAAAGGGGCGTAAGATGGATACGCGTCCCGAACGAGCCTCTTTCGGCGGTGCTGCGCATGCGCGCCACATCTCGCGGGGCCATGCCGTTTATCGAGTGGGCTGTCTTCGGCGTACTCGGGGCAATAAACCTCCGGACGGCCAGAATTTACGGGCTGAGCGTCGCTGACAAGGTATTCGGGCTGTCGAGGACCGGACAGGTCGACGAAGGATACCTTATGAGGGTCCTGGACCGGGCTGGAGACTACGTCGAGGTCTTCGCGCATCCGGACACAAGTTCGGCCGCGGGCAAAGGCGAACTGGCCGCCCTTACTTCCCGGGCTGTAAAAAAGAGGCTTGCTGCGCTCGGCATTGTTCTGGCCGGGTACAGGGAGCTTTCAAGGGGCGCGGGGACGTTCACCGCGCTTGAGAGGCCATGAAGACCTATATCGTCATCGGCATTGCGGCGCTATCTGCTGCCATTGGAGAGTCTCTTCTGAGCTACGGCATGCGGATGCACGGGGACGTCAACCTGACGAAGTTTTCGGACCTTGTGGTCCTCATCACTTCGGTATTCCGTAATCCATACGTTACCGCGGGGGTCGCGTTTCTGGCGGTATTCTTCTTTCTTTATCTCGCGGCCCTGTCGTGGGCGGACTTGAGCTTTGTCCTGCCGCTGACGGCGATGTCTTATATTTTCGCGGCCTTTTTGGCCACGTTTTTCCTGAAAGAGGACGTGTCGTGGTTTCGCTGGGCCGGGACCGTTATCATAGTCGTAGGGATCGCACTCGTGGCGCTTGAGAGCAAGCCCAAGTCCGTGCGGCCGGTTGAAAGCGCGACAAAAACAACCCAGGATACAGGGGATAGAAAC
>DAIDBB010000287.1 GCA_027310325.1 bacterium
CGGCTACTCGATATTCCATGCGTTCGGCGCGGTCTTCGACAATCCCGGCCTGATAGCCGTCTGTGTGGTCGGCGACGGCGAGGCTGAGACCGGCCCTCTTGCCACGGCATGGCATTCGAACAAGTTTTTAAACCCGGCCCGGGACGGCGTGGTGCTTCCGATCCTGCATCTGAACGGCTACAAGATAGCTAACCCCACGGTACTCGCGCGGATAAGCAGGGAGGAACTTGAGAACCTCTTTGTCGGTTACGGCTATAAGCCCTATTTCGTGGAAGGCAATGAGCCTTCGGTCATGCACAGGACGATGGCTGATACGCTCGGGAAGGTAATGGACGAGATACGCGAGATACAGGAGAGGGCGCGCAGGACCGGCGCGCTTCGTCCCAGGTGGCCGATGATAATCTTGAAGACCCCCAAGGGTTGGACGGGCCCCAAAGAGGTCGACGGGAAGAAGACCGAGGGCTTCTGGAGGTCTCATCAGGTGCCCTTGGCCGACATGGCGGAAAAGCCAGGCCACGTAAAGCTTCTGGAGGATTGGATGAAAAGTTACAGGCCCTCTGAGCTCTTCGACGAATTCGGGAAGCTAAGGCCGGACCTCGGAGAGCTAGCACCCAAAGGTGAACGCCGTATGGGCGCAAACCCCAACGCGAATGGCGGACTCCTTCTTAGGGAACTTAAGATGCCGGATTTCAGGGAATACGCCGTAGAAGTCCCGGCTCCCGGCAAAGTTCCTGCCGAGCCGACAAGGGTACTGGGCCGGTTCTTAAGGGACGTTATGAGGGAGAACCTCGACCAGAGGAACTTACGCGTCTTCGGCCCCGATGAAACGTCGTCCAACCGCCTTGACCCCGTTTTCGAGGTGACCTCGCGGACTTGGCTTGGAGATACCGTTCCTGAGGACGAGTTTCTGTCTCCCGACGGGCGGGTGATGGAGATACTTTCCGAGCATACCTGCCAGGGATGGCTGGAAGGGTACCTGCTTACGGGGAGGCACGGATTTTTTTCCTGTTACGAGGCCTTTATACATATAGTGGATTCGATGTTCAATCAGCACGCCAAGTGGCTCAAGGTCGCTGGCCGGGAGATACCGTGGAGAAGACCCATCGCCTCGCTTAATTACCTCCTTACCTCTCACGTCTGGAGGCAGGACCATAACGGCTTCAGCCACCAGGACCCCGGCTTCATAGACCATGTGGTCAATAAGAAGGCGGACGTAATACGCGTCTATCTCCCGCCGGACGCGAATTCGCTTCTTTACGTGGCAGACAAGTGCCTTAGGAGCCGTAACCTCATAAACGTGATAGTTGCAGGGAAACAGCCCGAGCTCCAGTGGCTTGACATGGATGCGGCGATACGGCACTGTACCGCCGGAATAGGCATGTGGGAATGGGCGAGCAATGACCATGGAGAGGCGCCTGACGTTGTAATGGCCTGCGCAGGGGACGTCCCTACCCTTGAGACCCTGGCGGCGGTAAAATTTTTACGTAGCCACGCGCCGGAACTCAAGGTGAGGGTCATAAACGTTGTGGACCTCATGACGCTCCAGCCCAAGGAGGAACATCCCCACGGGCTTTCCGATAGCGAGTTCGACAGCCTCTTTACGTCGGATAAGCCCATCATATTCGCGTATCATGGGTATCCATGGCTCATACACCGTCTTACTTACCGGAGGACGAATCACGGGAATCTGCACGTGAGGGGATATAAAGAGGAGGGCACAACCACCACCCCCTTCGACATGGTAGTAAGGAATGACATGGACCGCTTTCATCTGGCCGTGGATGTCGTAGACCGGGTGGCGAAGCTCGAATACAAGGCCGCTTACATCAAGCAGGCCGTACGTGACAAGCACATTCAGCACAAGGAGTACATCACCAGATACGGCACGGACATGCCGGAGATACGCGACTGGAAGTGGAGCGGCTGACAGGCGCGGTCTTAATGACGCGTGTTGCCGGTAACCCTTAACGCCTCGTTATAAACGTCAGCGGGATTTAGCCCGGTCTTCATAAGCCCCTTTTTCCTTATGAAGTATTCGGCGATGAAGTTCGCCCTTTTGAACAAGATCCCGTCCCGGGCAAGCGAAATCCAGTCGAGGGCGATATGGAAAATAAAACCCCACATCACGGCCCTCAAAACCGAAGAGTCCGACCAGTAAGAGACCAGATAAAGCAGGAATATGAATTCTCCTGAGTGGAAGACCTCGATATCCAGGAATTCCGGCAGGTGCGAAAGCTTATTGAGAACGTCGTAGTAATCGAACATCCCCCTGAAGCTCAAATCTTTCAGGCCGTTATGATAGACGAAGTTCATGTAATGGTCGATATCAATCATAAAAGAAGCGACCCAGAAAAAGACAGTATTGAGGCCGAGAGTATGATAGATCGCGGCAGAAGCCCCGGCGCCCAGGATCAGATGGTCCCTTGGTCTCATTTTAAAATCCCTCGAAATTTTATTATATCCATAAAAGTAATATTGACACAACGCTTTGACAGTGGACTTCCGAGGCTCCTATATTATACCACGGGGTAGCAATGACCGATGTGATATAATATGCATTGGTTTTTTTATATAGAAAGGAGTACTCAAGATGGCGATAGACCCTGTCTGCGGGATGACTGTCGAACCCGAAAAGGCGAAGGTAGTAAGCGTCACAACGGCTCGACAATATATTTCTGCGCCGCTGACTGTAAAAAACGGTTTGACGCGGACCCGGAGGCCTTCATGGCCATGGTTTCGGTTGCGCCCATAAAGGAACCTTCAGATGATACCGCCAGCCCGCCAGAGTCTTGCCTTTGACGAAGGGTCCCGCTTTGTGATAAAAAGAAATCTTGGATAAAAATCGCAGAGGGGGCCAGATAATGAAGAATCTTCGAAGACTGTCCGGCGTATTCCTGTTTGTCCTGATCCCGACACTCGCTTTCTTTGCAGCGTCAGCCATGGGGAACGAGCCCGTTGCCGGAGGGGCTTTTTCTAAGGGCGAGGCGCTCTTTAACGCCAATTGCTCGAAGTGCCACGGCGTGCGCGGGACAGGAACTGACAAGGGGCCGCCCCTTGTGCACAGGATATATCACCCGAACCACCACTCAGATTTAAGCTTCCAATGGGCGGTCGAAAGGGGAGCTACGGCTCATCACTGGAGGTTCGGGAACATGCCTCCCATAAAAGGCCTGACCAGGCAGGACGTTGACCTTATAATAAAATACGTCAGGGACCTTCAAAAAGACGCCGGGATTTTTTAGAGTGACCATATCGAGGCCTTCTTATGAGCAGGTTCAAAAATCGCATACTTGCCAGGATATTTACGAGGTTCCCGAAGCTGGTCGACAGGATCGCCGAGAAGACGGAGGCAATCCAGGTCGAAGGCATACCCTGGGCGCCCGTCAGAAAGCCGCTTGAGATTTCCAGAATAGCAATAGTCACGACCGCCGGGGTGCATCTCAGGAGTCAACCACCCTTTGACATGAAAGACAGCCAGGGAGACCCTTCTTACAGGGAACTCCCATCGCATACCCCAAAAGAAGACTACATCATAACCCACGACTATTATGACCATACGGACGCGGACAGGGATATAAACATAGTCTACCCGATAGACCGCCTCAAAGAGATGAAGGAGGCAGGCCTCATCGGCGATGTAGCAGGAAAAAATTATGGGTTCATGGGTCATATAGAAGGCCCCCATATAGATACGCTCGTTCGAAAGACGGCCCCGGAGGTGGCCCGGAAGCTAAAGTATGAAGGGGTAGACATAGCGCTTCTTACCCCCGGGTGAGGGCTCTGCAATCGGTCCGTCGGACTGATACAGAGAGAGATAGAAAAAGAGGGTATACCTACGATAGCCATTTCGATAGTGCGGAAGTTTACGGAGGATGTAAAATCGCCAAGGGCTGTTTTCGTGAAATGGCCCCTGGGGCATCCGCTTGGGGAGCCGTTCAAGGTCGCCACTCAGATGGCGGTTTTGAAAAGCGCGTTAAGGGCGCTCGGGACAATAAAGGTCCCGGGTACTATCATAGACCTCCCTTACCGTTGGAAACGGTACGAAGACCTTGAAAAGGAGATATGACAAAGATAGGACCGAATTCTGTCTTTTGAGGGCGGTTATCACCTGGAATAAAAGTAACGATCTCTAAATCTCTTAATATGACCGATAAGACATTGCTCGTATTTTTCATATCGGGGTCCGCGCCGCTTCTTTTACTCTTTATTTATCTTAAGAGGGGAAAGAGGGGCCCGCAGGGCCCTGACATAGACGCGCTTACCGCCATATTGCCTAACGCGAATTGCGGGGCATGCGGGAATTCCGCGTGCAGGGAGCTTGCCGCAAAGTTACTTAGAGGCACGGTCGCTCCCGATGCCTGCGTGTCCGGGGGAGAACTTACCGCCGTAAAGATCGCCAGGTTCCTCGGGCTTGCGGATGACAGTTTCAGGAACAGGCATTAAATAATTCCTAATCTATTGTTAATTTATTTTTAATATTTCTTTGTTACTATGGCTTTGGCTTCTCCAATACCATGGGAATAGGCGGGTTCTCCGGCCAGAATAAAAACACATGACTATGAAGATACTCATTTTGCCGGTTTTTTTGATCGTCGGCCTGTTGATTCTATCATCCTGCAGCAAAGGGCCCAGTGACTCCGGGGCTGTACAGGCGTCATCACTAAGGGGTGGGGAGACCAGGGAAACGCTTCCGCCGGAAAATTTTTCCGGTGTTACTGCGCAGGCCTACAAGGCGGCTAAAGACATGCCCGAAGTCCTCGACAGCATCTACTGTTATTGCGACTGCAAGAAGCACTTCGGACACAAGAGCCTGCTCACGTGCTATGTGGATGAGCACGCGAAGAACTGCGACATCTGCTTAAATGAGGCGCTTTTCGCCAGGGAACTCCATAATCAGGGAAAAGACGCCAGGGAAATAAGGGAAATAATCGATCAACGGTTCGGCGAAATGCATCACGGCGGATAACGGAGGGAAGGCGACCGATTTGCAGAATAGAAATGTTGTCATAGGAACGGGTGTAGTGGGCCTCCTGGTTCTATTCGGCCTGGGCGGGTATTTTATCGGAATGCGATCCCCCGGCATGGGAAAGGCCGCATCCACTCAAGGCGCTGAAGTATCGGCGTCTCCGACGAATAATTCCACCCTCATAGAAGAACTCAAGGCCAGTCTGAAGGCAAGGCCTGATGACCCTGAGGTCATGGTGCACTTGGGTGACGCCTATTTCGACTTAAAGCAGTTCAATGAGGCCGTAACCTATTACAAGATGGCTCTTGCCAAGAAGCCCAATGACGCGGAGATATTCAACGACATAGGGCTTTCCGTGCACTATCTTGGTAATTCTCCTGAAGGCCTCCGTTACGTGGAAGAGGGCCTCAAGAAAAATCCGTATCACCAGCGGGTGTGGCTGACAAAGGGTTTTATACTGGCATACGGAATGGGCGACCTTGAAGGCGCCCGCGCCGCCTGGGAGAAGGCCAGAACGCTCAATCCTGAAAGCCAGGTCGGCAAAGCCGCATCTGAATTTCTTGCTCAATTCAATAAAAAATAAGAGAGAAGACCGAACAGCAAATGCAGAAAAAAGACAGCGGCGCGTCTAAAGGCACGGAGGGAAAGGCCTGGTATAAGGCGGTTGGCTCAAAGCTCTGGTATTTCTTCAATTCCCTCAGATTAACTCTGTTCGTACTGATAACGCTCGCGATAGTTTCCATCTTCGGCACTGTCATCGAGCAGAATCTGGAACCAGCGGAGTATTTAGCAAGGTACGGCGAAAAGTGGACCAGGGTGATCCTGTATCTCCACTTGAACGATCTCTTCCACTCTTTCCTGTTCCAGGCGCTTCTCGCTTCCCTTGCCCTCAATATCATCGTCTGCACCTTTGAGAGGTTCCCGCCGAAATGGAAAGCGCTTTTAAACCACAAATCCGAAAAGTTTGATCCGAAGTTCGTTGACAGGTTTTCAAACAGCGAGACCGTCACACTTAACGCGGGCGTTGCGGCAGTTAAAGATAGGGTCTTAAAGGCATTCGGGCAGAAGAAGTTCAAGACCATGACGTCCGGCTCAGGAAACGAGCACCTTGTATACGCATGGAAAGGCATTATCGGCCGCTTCGGTTCGGACCTGACGCACGTAAGCCTCCTACTTATACTTCTCGGGGCCATCGTAGGAAGCGTTGCCGGTTATAAGGACTACAGGGCCGTCTATGTGGGCGGCACCATGAATATCCCGAAGGCGGATTTCAAGCTCCGTCTCGACAGGTTCTGGATAGATTATTATGAAAGCGGCCAGATAAGGCAGTATAACAGCCTTCTTACTATTATAGAGAACGGAAAGGAAGTAGCTCAGAAGCAGATCTGGGTAAATGAGCCGCTCTACTACAAAGGCATCCGCTTCTACCAGAGCAGCTACGGCACCGCCTGGAACAAGGTCGATGAGGCCGGTATCGCCATTAAAAAGAAGAGCGAGAAGGACCCGCAGGCCCCTGTAGCCGTCAAGTGGGAAGAGCGCGTGAAGATGCCCAATAGCCCTTATTCGGTCAAGCTCGTAGGGTACACCGCCGATTTCGCTTATGATGAAGGCACCGGCACGGTTTATTCAAAATCACCTGACGCGAATAATCCGGCCGTAAATCTTCAGGTCTATGAAGGCGACAAGCTGGTCTCCACACCGTGGGTTTTCCTCAAATACCCCGGCATCTTCCCGGCGATACCCCATTCCGACGTGGACCTGGTTTTAGAGGGCTACCACGGCGTGATGTATTCGGGGATATCCATAAACAGGGACCCTGGCACAAACATAGTCTGGGCTGGGGCCATCGTGATGGGAATAGGCTTCATCCT
>DAIDBB010000292.1 GCA_027310325.1 bacterium
CGTGAGGAAGGTCCGGGCGCGCCGCCGGTAAGCCCCTGTGCAAACGCGTTTTTTTGAAGGCGGCCGGGGCTGGCAGGAATTGACAATAATCATGGTAAATACGGGGTTTTACAGGTATTTTCTTGAAAGATTTTTATTGTAATATATATTTACCTGTGACAAAATAGGTTGTTATCTGTTTGACAGCCTCAACATTCAGAGGGGAAAAACCATAGATGAACCAGTTGTATAAAAACATAGCCATGTGGCTCATAATAATAGCCACGGTTGTGCTTATGTTTAACCTCATAAGCTACAAGCAGCCTTCCTCAGAGAAGGTCATCTTCAGCGACTTCATACACGAGGTCGAGAGCGGCAACGTCGCCGAGGTGACCATCCAGGGCAACGACATCATAGGCAAGTTCAAGGACGGCAAGCCCTTCAAGACCTTCTCGCCCCAGTACCCCGACCTCGTCCCGAAGCTCAGGGCAAGCGGGGTAAAGATCTCGGCAGAGCCTGTAGTCGAGACCCCGTCCTGGGGGACCATATTCGTATCATGGTTTCCGATGCTCCTTCTCATCGGGGTCTGGATATTCTTCATGCGCCAGATGCAAAGCGGCGGCGGAAAAGCCATGAGTTTCGGAAAATCGAGGGCCAAGCTCCTTAGCGAGAACCAGCACAGGGTGACCTTCAAGGACGTCGCAGGCATCGAAGAGGCCAAGATCGAGGTCGAAGAGATAATTGAGTTCCTGAAGGACCCGAAAAAGTTCACAAGGCTAGGCGGCCGCATACCCAAAGGGGTCCTCCTTGTGGGTTCCCCGGGCACGGGAAAGACGCTCCTTGCCAAGGCGATAGCCGGAGAAGCGGGCGTGCCTTTCTTTTCCATCTCGGGAAGCGATTTTGTAGAGATGTTCGTGGGCGTTGGGGCCTCGCGAGTACGCGACCTTTTCGTCCAGGGCAAGAAGAACGCCCCGTGCATAATATTCATAGATGAGATAGACGCGGTCGGCAGGCACAGGGGCGCCGGCCTCGGCGGAGGCCACGACGAAAGGGAGCAGACCCTTAACCAGTTACTTGTAGAGATGGACGGCTTTGAAAGCAACGAAGGCGTTATCATAATAGCGGCAACCAACCGGCCGGATGTCCTCGACCCGGCGCTTCTGCGCCCGGGAAGGTTCGACAGGAACGTGGTGGTGCCCAAGCCCGACATAAAGGGAAGGGAAGAGATATTGAAGGTCCATACGGCGCGCACCCCTCTTTCAGCCGACGTCAACCTCGACGTGATAGCCAGGGGCACACCCGGGTTTTCGGGGGCTGACCTTTCCAACCTCGTTAACGAGGCGGCGCTCCTGGCCGCCAGGCGCGGCAAGGAAAAGCTCGACATGGTCGAGTTCGACGACGCCAAGGACAAGCTCCTCATGGGTAGCGAAAGAAGGTCGATGATAATAAGCGAAGCCGAAAAGACCAATACGGCCTATCATGAGGCGGGGCACACGCTTGTGGCGAAGCTCATCCCCGGCACCGACCCGATACACAAGGTCTCGATAATCCCCAGGGGCATGGCGTTGGGATTAACCCAGCAGCTCCCGATAGACGAAAGGCACACTTACAACAAAGAGTATCTTCTGGACAACATATCCGTCCTCATGGGCGGCAGGGCCGCCGAGGAGCTGATACTGAAGCACATGACGACCGGGGCCGGCAACGATATAGAAAGGGCCACCGAGATCGCTAGAAAG
>DAIDBB010000312.1 GCA_027310325.1 bacterium
AACTTATTCTGCTTACGAGGGTTCCTGTCGACCGTATAGTCGATGAAGTCCGTCTTTATGCCGCAGTAATTAAGGAGCGTATTGCCCTTCGCGGGGGCCCCGTAGCCGGCTATCGTCTTCCCTTCGTTTTTTGCCTTGACGAGAAAAGCCAATATCTCCCGCTTGGCCCTTTTTACCTTTTCTCCGAAACCACGGTAGAAGCCGATGTCCGCGTAGCCCCGGTTCTCTTCGAGCCTTCTCATCTCATGGACCCTGCCGGATACGGGCATCGCGCCCGGAGAGTGCGTCGCGTGGATCCTTAAAGAGCCGCCGTGGGTGGCCAGCTCCTCCACGTCAAAGACGGTCAGCCCGTGGGCGGCGAATATCCTTTCGACGGTCATGAGCGAGAAGTACGAGAAGTGCTCGTGGTAGATGGTGTCGAACTGCACCCCCTCGACAAGCCTCATAAGGTGGGGGAACTCCATGGTTATAACGCCGCCGGGCTTGAGCATTATCTTGAGGCCCTCGACGAAGTCATTCAGGTCCGGGACATGGGCGAGGACGTTATTGCCGAGGAGAAGATCTGCCTTCCCTTCGGAAGCGAGCCTTCGCGCCAGAGCCGACCCGAAAAACGCGCTCACCGTCGGGACCCCCTTCCTGAGCGCCGCCCCGGCGACGTTTCTCGCCGGCTCTATACCGAGGACGTTTACGTTTTTGCCCATGAAGTACTGGAGGAGATACCCGTCGTTGCTCGCAACTTCAACGACAAAGGATTTCGGTCCTATGCCGTAAAGTTCCACCATCCTGTCGGCGTACTCGGCGGCGTGCTTGAGCCACGATTCCGAATAGGAAGAGAAGTAGGAGTAGTCGGAAAATATCCGCTCGGGGCTTTCGTATTCGTTAAGCTGCACGAGAAAGCATTTCGGGCATACATACGCCTCGAGCGGATAGAAGGACTCAGCCTTGCCGAGGTCTTCCACGGTGAGGTAGGAATTTGAAAGAGGGGTCGCCCCCAGGGACACGAACATCTGCTCAAGTGACGCGCTACAGAACCTGCATTTCATCGCTTACCTTTCCCCCTTCCGAAACGGCTTGCTCGTAGTCCAGGATCTGCCGGACCGTAGTCTCCCTCATGTCTCCGTTACCGGAATAAGCCCTGAACCACTCGGCCGTCTTCTCAAGGGCGGTATCGATGTCCCAGCCGGGCCGCCATCCGAGCCTGAGGCGGGCCTTAGTCGAGTCGAGCTCAAGGCTCCTGTGCTCATGGGGGTTGCGCGACCTGTCCGTCGTCCAGCCCTCGTCCGCCGCCCCCATAATCGAGAGTACCCGCTCGACGATCCAGAGGACCGGCCTTGAGTCTTCGCGCGAAGGGCCGAAGTTCCACGGGCCGGAAAACGCGGGCCCTTCTTCATAAAGCCTCTCTGCAAGGAGGAGATATCCGTAAAGCGGCTCAAGCACGTGCTGCCACGGGCGTGTCGCGTCAGGGTGGCGGACGGTTAACTTCCTTTTTTCGGTCAGGGCCCTTATGCAGTCGGGTATGAGCCTGTCTTCAGACCAGTCTCCGCCTCCGATGACGTTTCCCGCCCGCGCTGACGCCACGGCAACCCCGCGTTCATGGAAATCTTCCGGATTGAAGTACGACTTCGTGTACGCGCCTGTAGCGAGCTCGGCGCAGGCCTTGCTGCCGCTGTAGGGGTCGTGCCCGCCGAGCGGGTCGTCTTCAGCGAAGCCTCGGCCTTGGACCATGCCGTCGTTCTCATAGCACTTGTCGGTCGTCACTATAACGACGGCCCTGACGCTCTGGGCGCGACGCGCCGCCTCAAGAACGTTAACCGTGCCCATGACGTTGACGCCGAAGGTCTCGACGGGGTTCAGGTACGAACGGCGCACCAGGGCCTGCGCGGCCATATGTATGAC
>DAIDBB010000314.1 GCA_027310325.1 bacterium
CTCCTCGCCGGAGGGGGCCTTCAATGCCAGGGTGAGGGACGTAAGCATGACAGGCATCTCAATAAGGATATCGAGCCCCCTGGTAACAAGCCCCGTGACCGTTACGGTGCGGCTTAAGGACGGCGCCGCCATTACGGCAAAGGGAGAGGTCGCCTGGCAGGAGAAGAAGAAAAGGAAGACGCTTATCGGAATAAGGTTCCTTGACGCAGGCGAGGGCAAGGCGGTATACAGGGAGATGAGGCCGCTTTGAAACGTAACGTAAGATACTGGCTCCCGGTGGTCCTCTGGGGCGCCATCATCTTCCTCTTTTCTACGGACGCGTTCTCCTCGGCGCGTACTTCGTCGGTGATAGGGCCGGTGCTCCGTTTCCTGATGCCTGGCATTTCAACGGACGCGGTGGAGGCGGTCCACGCGGTTGTCCGTAAGTTCGGGCACGTGGCGGAGTACTTTATCCTCGGGGTCTTCCTTTTCCGGGCGTTCCACCTAAGCTTAAAGGGCCGGCGGGTATTCATAAGCTCGCTTCTTGCGGCATTGGCACTTGCGCTCTACGCCGCTGGGGACGAGATACACCAGTCGTTCGTGCCGACGCGCACCGCCTCCATCATTGACGTCGGCATCGACTCGGCGGGCGGCGTGATGGCCCAGATAGTAAGCGTCCTCTGGTGGAAGAGACACGGACCGGGATAGCTTTCCCGCCAAATATGGCCGGTCGCCTCACCCGGCGCCGGCCTGAAGCTTTCCGAGGAAGACCTTCTCGAGTATTCCGCCTTCAATGAGTTTGCCGGGGGCCCCTTCGGCGACCACCTTCCCCTTGTCGAGCACATAGGCCCTGTCTACGAACTCAAGGAGGGACTTTATGTTGTGCTCAACCACCATGATAGACGTCCCGTGGGCCACGTTTATCTCCTTAATCTTCGCGAAGACCTCTTTCACTATCCTGGGAGAAAGCCCCAGAGAGGGCTCGTCCAGAAGGAGCGCCTCCGGCCCGGCGACGAGCCCCCTGGCGATAGCGAGCATCTGCTGCTCGCCGCCGGAAAGCGCCCGCGCCCTGGACTTCCTCTTTTTCTTGAGTACGGGGAAGGTATCGAGGACGCCGTCGATCCGCTTTCCGAGCCCATTTCTATCGCGTATGGAAAAGCCGCCTATCTCGAGGTTCTCCTCGATCGTCAGGCGCGTAAATACGCGTCTGCCCTGGGGCACGAGGACGACCCCAAGGCCGGCCATCTCGTGGACCACCGGGGTGATGGGACGGCCCTTGTAAAAGACCTCGCCCGAATCGAGCTGGGCGATGCCGAAGACCGACTTCAGGACCGTTGACTTCCCGGCCCCGTTCGGCCCCATGAGCGCGACTATCTCGCCCCTCTTAAGCGCGATATTCACGCCGTCGAGGGCCTTCACCCCGTGATAGTGGACGGAGATGCCTTTAAGCTCAAGTATATTTTCTCCGGTCATTCCTTATTCCCCGAGGTAAGCCTCGATGACGTCCCGCCTTTCAAGCACCTCCGCCGCGCTCCCTTCCGCGAGGAGTCTGCCGCTGTCCATGACTATCACGTGGTCCGAAAGCTCCCTTATGAGGTCCATGTTGTGCTCGATGAGGACGGCCGTTATGCCGCTATTCCTAAGTTCCTTTATTATCGATGAGACGGTCTTTACCATCTGCGGGAAGAGCCCGGCGAAAGGCTCGTCGAAAAGGATTATCCCGGCTTGAGAGGTAGCGCACATCGCAAGGACCCTCGCTATCTCGAGGAGCTTTCTCTGCCCGTAGGAGAGGTTTACGGCAAGGTCGCCCCTCTTGCCCCAGAGCCCGGTCCTCGTAAGGACGGCCTCTGCCTGCCCGAGGTGGTGGGCCCTGTGCCTCTCGAAAAAGGCGCTCCGGAGGTTCCTTTCCGTAAGGACCACGAGGACGTTATCGAGGACGGTCATCTGCTCGAAGAGCCTCACCTCCTGAAAGGTCCTCGTTATGCCGTAGGAGGGGGCCTTTGACGGCCTTATACTCTTAAGAGGGGGCTGGGCGTCGACGACGACCAATCCGCCGTCAATCGGCAGCATGCCGCTTAGGACGTTTACGAGGGTGGACTTTCCGGAGCCGTTCGGCCCGATAATCGACGTTATGCGGCCCGCCTCTATCGAAATCGACAGTCCGTCTATCGCCGCGACACCGGCGAATCGTTTGACAAGGTCCTGGGTCTCAAGTTTATTCATGTTTCAACGGTTTCGCGCGGACCGCGTCTTTAAATGCTTCATCGGTCGACCTGCGGTTAGAGTCCCGGTTTTTACGCCCTTAAAGCCTGTACTCCCCGAGTATCCCCTGTGGCCTGAATAGCATTAATAGTATGAGGGAGAGCCCGTAGACCGCCTGCCTGAGCTCGGCGGCCATTGACGCCGGGAAGCCCGCGAACCTCAAGGCCTCGGGAAGGAGCACCATTATCGCGGCGCCGAGCACCGAGCCCTTCAGGTTTGAAAGCCCCCCGAGGATTATTATCGCCAGTATGAAGACCGACTCCATCACGGTAAAGCTCGAAGGGTCTATGAACGTTATGTAGGAGGCGAACAGCGCCCCCGCCGCCGCGGCCATCGCCGCCGAGATGACGAATACCGCGAGCTTGTAGCGGACGGTATCGTAGCCGAAGACCTGTATGGCCCCCTCGTCTTCCCTTATCGCCTTAAGTACCCTTCCGAATGACGAGCCCGCGATGAAGCGCGAAATGATGTAAGCCATCGCGAGGAATATCAGGGCAAGGACCAGGAACGGCCCGTTCGATGAGAAGGCGAGCCCCAACAAATAGGGCCTCGAGATGCCGGGTATCCCGAGGGGGCCGCGGGTAAGGCCCTGCCAGTTGAGCAGAACGCTGTAGGCTATGACGTTAAACCCGAGGGATACCAGCGCGTAGTAGTCTCCGGCGAACCTCGATAGCACCACTCCTATGAGAAGGGCAGCCAGCGCCGAGGCGAGCACCCCGGCCAGGAGCGCCATGAAAAAATTGACGTTATGGCTTGTTACGAGTATCGCCGCGGCGTAGGCGCCGATACCGTAGAAGGCCGCGTGGGCCGTCGAGAGGAGGCCCGTATAGCCGACCACGAGATTGAGGCTCAAGCCGAGTATTGCGTATATGAGAAAGAGTATCGCTAGGTTTATGGCGTATTCCATCGGGCTCCCGCCTCGTTACTTCTTTATCATCCCCTCGGGCCTTAAGAGGAGGAACGCTATCAGTATGACGAAAGAGATCGCGTCCTTCCACTGCCCGGGTATCTTCCATATGCCGAAGTTCTCGGCGAACCCCAGCAGCATCGACCCCGCGGTCCCGCCCCAGACGTTACCCATGCCGCCTATTATGCAGGCTATGACGCCCTTCAAAAGGAGCCCCATGCCCATGGTGGGCCCGAGGCCCGTGTCAAAGCCCGTGAGTATCCCGGCGATACCGGCTATGGCCGAACCCATGAAAAAGACCCTGCCGGTCACCCTGTCGGTATCTATGCCGACGATCCTTGCGACCTCGGCGTCGTCGCTAACGGCGTTTACGGCCTTGCCGAACATGGTATGGCGTAGTATGAGGGCAAGGAGGAGCGTTATAAAGAACCCCGAGGCGACGACCGCGGTCTGGGTGCCGGTTATCGCGCCGCCGAGGACGTTATACAGGGTATGGCCCGCCGGAAAGGTCTGGAACTCGTTGGTGAAGAGTATCGCTAGTACCGCCTGGACCGATGTCAGAAGGCCGAGGGAGGCGACAAGCTGCACCATGCTGGAAGTTTTTCTCCTTCGGAGCCGGAGGAATACCAGCCTGTCGAACCCGTAGCCCAGGAACCCTGCCGAGACTATCCCGGCGGCCGTTGCGATGTAGACGTTTTGGCCAAGGGACGACGTGAGATAAAATACCGCGTAGCCGCCCGCGGCCGCCGCAACGCCGTGCGCGAGGTTAAAAAACCTTGTTACGCTATAGATGAGGTTGAAGCCGAGGGCCATCAATGCGTACATGGCCCCGGCGATGACGCTATTTACTATCAGCTGAGAAAGGATTTCCATTCCTGTATGGATAAAGGCTGGCGCTTACCTCGCGTCGGTCATCTTTCCGCCCCTGTATGTCCTCACGACGTAGCTTGCGGCCGTTATATCGCCGTTGGCGTCAAAGGTGTAGTTGTCCGCTATCCCCTGGTAGTTCTTTATTCCGTAAAGTCCCTTTTTTATGCGGCCCGTGTCGGCGCCGGCCTTTTCCATGACCATGGCGAGCATCTTCATGGCGTCGTAGGCCCTCGGGGCGTAAACGTTTATGACCTTGTCGCCGGCCTTTTTCCTCATGGCCTCGACGAAGTCCGGCGGGTAGGCCTTGTTGGCCGGCTCCACCCACATCGCCCCTTCGCCGTCCGGCCCCGCGCTCTGCCATATCTTCGGGTCGCTCCAGGCG
>DAIDBB010000315.1 GCA_027310325.1 bacterium
CTCTATCGTAACGGGCGTAAGCCCCTGGTAGACGCCTTTGATGTAGACCCTGGCCCCGGGCGGGACCGTCGTTATGATGAGCCTTCCGTTGGGAGCGGGCTTTTGAGGGGCCAGGGCCGGGGCGGGCCCGGTTTGAGCCGCGGCGATAAGAGAGGGGAGGGCGCCCCTTATGGCCCTCGAAAGGGAACTTTCAAGGTAGGCGGCAATAGTTGCCCTCGTGTCCCCTGTGACCCCGGCGAACCGGCTGTCTTTTACCGAGGCCACGCCCGACCATACGGCGGCGCGCGTGGCGGCGTTTTCGAGGCGAAGCGTTATCTCTATCGATACCGTGTCCCTTTCGACTATGTTCAGGCTAAAGTCCTTTACCGTGCCGGCAAGGACGTAGTCGGCGGAAGCATCCGCGCCCCCGGTCTTTACCGTGACCCCGGCCTCCTTAAGCTCGCTTGCGAACGCGGCGGCCGCAAACGCCGCGGGGTCGGCCGATAGCGTAAGCCTCGGGCTCCGGAGGTCGAATACCACGGCGGTGATCCTGCCTATGGTCCTCGCATCCGCCCCCTCGGGCAGGCTTCTGCCGTCCGTGAACGGCTCGACGAGTATCGCCGGACGTCCTTCGGCCTTTACCGGGGAAGGTGCCGCGGGGTTGTAGACCGCCTTCAAGGGCGCGGAACAGCCGGCAAGCATGATGAGGAGGAAAAGGGCGGCAAGCGCCCTGTACTTTTTAAGCGGCCCGGAACGCAATCGAGGACCCCGGAGAAGGTTTTTCAGGAAGGCGTGGACTTTAAACCTTCCGCCGCGCCGTGTCAACCGGTTTGGATGGGAGGAAGGGTTGGAAGAACGGTTTCTACGCCTTTTTCCGGAAAAGGGGGCGTTCTTTACGATCGCCTTCATCGAACCCTAGGCCGCGCTTACGGCCCTGTGGACGTCGGCGCGGCGGGTGCCGTTCCAGACGGTCACGTCGAGGAGACGCCTTTTCCTGTCCGTCCATTCCCGCTTGTACGGGTGGTCTCCGCAGAGGAGGTCGTACTCTTTAAGGCCCCTCGTTATGGCGTCCTTCATTATATGGCGCATGAGTAGCTTTACGACCCCGAATTGCGACCATTTCCTGTCGAACCCCGTGTTGTAGCCGTAGAACTTCCCCCCGTACTCGAAGCCGTAGACGGCGGCGGCGGGCCCGCCGTCTATCATCATGAAATGGAACCTGAGCCAGCCCCTTTTGCTGAACTTCCGGACGAGGCTCCTGTGGAACTTGTCGACGTTCACGTGGCTGCCGAGGAGCCCCGCGGACCCCGACCCCGCCCACCGGTTCACGTGGAGCGCGAGGTACGCATCCAGGGCGTCGCCCGGGTCCGCCATGTCGCCTATGAAGCGGACGTCGTGGTCCGCCGATAGCTTCTTCAGTTTTCTCCGCATCTCGCTTCTCATCTTGGACGCGAGGGTCTGTTCGAACTCTTCCCACGTGGCGCGGACGGGTATGTACGGGCAGACGCTCCCGGCGCCGACGACGCTTCGGAGGCCGGCCTTGCGCGACAGCGCCGTAAGCGTCATGGCGAAGGGAGAGTCCTCGGCCATGTCCGTAAGTCTCAGCACGTCCCACTCGCCGCCTTTTTCCATGAGGGAATCGAATATGAGCCCGGAGGCCTCGGAGGCGGACCCCGGGGCGGTGATGATGTTAAGGTGGCTTGGCACGGCCTCCCCGCCCGATCCGATGAAGCTTATGGCCCGGACCCTCAAGCCGTTTATCCTCTGTTCGTAGCGCATGAAAGGGGCGATGCACCGGAGCTCTCCAGACGGGGCGCGCAGAGTAAGGATAAAAAGCTCCCGGCCCCTGCCGAAGGCGCGCCACCACGTGTCGATCCACTCGTAGGTGAGGAACACCGAATCGCCGGGGCTTTTGCCGAGGAGCCTGTCCCACTCGCCGGAAAGGGCGGCAAGCCCCTCGCGCCCGCGCACAAGCCCGGTCCTGGGGCTGGCGCCGTAGATGGATTGTCTTAAGGGCATTTTCTCAACTCCGTTTTCAAGCGAAGCGGCGTTTTAACGCCGCTCCAGCCGGGCTTAAAGCGGCCATGGCAAGGTCTCGGACGGTACGGTAAGCAGCGGGAGCGGTATCACTGGGCATGGCTGGCGTCGTAGGTTAATACGCCCGTCGGGGAAAACCTGTCAGATAAGTATAGCAGGGTTTCTTTTTTTTGCTCTTTTTTGCCGAGGGCCCGGAAATTATTGCGATTCTTCCCGAAGTGCTGTAAGATTAGCCGGTGACGGCCTTCAGGCCGCCCTTCGTAAAGACCGGGAAAAAAGGAGGTAGTTGTCATGAAAAAGAGGATACTTATTGCCGCAGTGGCGCTCCTTCTGGCTGCGCCCCTCTGCGTCAGGGCGGCTGACGTTGCTCCGGAGGCCACCGCGCCCCCGGCTGAAAGCCTCACCCAGGAGGCGACCGAGAACCTCGTTACCGTAAAGGTCACTTACAGGAACCCGGACGAGTGGAGGCCGGTCTTCGAGGTGACGCTCGATTCCAGGTTCGTCGATTTGAGCAACGTCAAGTTCGCCGACGTGGCGATACTTAACGACGACCTCGGCGGCACTTTCAGGACGACCGAGGTGACGGAAGATCCCGGCAACGACAACCATCACAAGACGGCCATGGTGAAATTCGGCGAGGCCAACGCGTCAGCGGCCAACTCGCTCGAATTCACCATACAGCGCGTCGCCGACGTGGGCGTAAGGTCGTTCAAGTTCTCGACCAAAAAGGGGCAGGCGGGATCGGGGTTCTGAGGTTTTAACAGGCCGCTGAAAAAGTTCATCTGCTTCGTCGTCTTCGTCGCCCGTCATTGCGGCGCACCTGCGGCGGGCGGAGTTTAGCCGGCTTTTTTGCCGCAACGGACGGTGGAACCGCCTCGGCCAGGCATTGACTTTGCCGCGCGCGCGCACCAAAGTACGCCTCAAACCGTGCCTCTCGACGCCTTGCATCTGGAGCTTTTTGAGCAGCCTGGACAAATTCCGGGTTTTTTAGCAATCTGTTAACGCGGGGCCTTTGCCGCGGCAAGGCCCGGACAGGGGAGTTGCGCGGATGATGAAAGACCGCATACTCGTTGTCGATGACGACGAGGCCACGCGCAAGCCCGTCTCCATACTCCTCGAAAAAAAAGGATACGAGGCGATCGTATGCGCCGGCGCCGATGAAGCGCTCTCGAAGCTCCCGGGCGGCCTCATAAGCGCGATACTCGCCGATATAGACATGCCCGGGATCTCGGGCATGGACCTCCTGGACCGGGTAAACGCCCTTGACCCGGACATCCCGGTCATCCTCATGACCGGCGCCTCGAAGATCGAGCACGCCATGGACGCGTTCGGCAAGGGCGCCTTCAATTTCATAACAAAGCCGTTCAAGTCCGAAAACCTCATAAAGGCCCTGGAAAAGGCGGTCCGCCACAGGAGGCTAATAGAGGACGGGAAGAACTACAGGTCGATGATCGAGGATACGGCGCGGTCGAGGACGAGAGAGCTTAACGCCGCGCTCCTGGAGAACCGGTCGCTTACCGGGGAGATAACGAGGCGGCTTATAACGATAGCCGAGTTCAAGGACCCGGAGTCGGGCGCGCACATAGCGCGCATGGGGCTCTACGCCGTCGAGCTCGCCAGGGTCCTCGGCATGCCCGCGTCATTCGTAAGGGAGATGGAGTTCGCCGCGCCGATGCACGACATCGGGAAGGTCGCCATCCCTGAGAGCGTCCTTTTAAAGCCGGGCAGGCTCACCCCCGAAGAACACGACGTCATGAAAAGCCATACGTTAATAGGGGGCCGCCTTCTTGCGGGCTCCAAACACGCGGGCATACGGATGGCGGGAGCGATAGCGGTATCTCACCACGAAAGGGCGGACGGCTCGGGTTACCCGGCCGGGCTTAAGGGCGGCGATATACCGATCGAGGGACGGATCGTCTTTTTGTGCGACTGCTACGACGCGATACGGAGCGCCAGGCCCTACAAGCCGCCGTTTTCCCACGGCGACGCCGTAAGGACCATGACCGATGGGTCTGCCGGCATGGTCCCTGAAAGGCACTTCGACCGCGCGGTACTCGACGCCTTCATGAAGGCCGCGCCGGCATTTGAGGCGATATTCGAGGAGAACAGGGACGGCTGACGCGATAAACGCCTTTATGCTTCGTTGCGCCCCCAAAACGATAGGATATTACCCCGCCCCCTTTAGAAATAGGGGTATTTTCACCCTCACCTTAATCCCCTCCCATCGAGGGATGGGACGCCGTGCGGCGGGCAAGAACCGGCAGCTCTGGTAGAATTGGACCCGGGAGCCGCGCGACTTACTATTTCCTCTTTCCCCTGTGGCGAGGGCCGGGGCTAGGGGGCGCCCTTTATCTCGCGGGCTGAAGGACGAGCGAGATGATCGTCATGTACCCGCTCGCGTCCAGAAGCCCCGCAAGGCGGCCTTTCACCGCCTCGATGAACGGCCTTGGCCTGGCCGGCGTCTTTTCGGCGCCAAGGCTCCTGACGGCCGCGGCCATGACCTTGTTGAGGTAATCCGCCGGGGGCCTTTTGCCTTCCTTGAAGAGGCTTCGCGCCTCGGTGGGCCCCATGTTGTAGGCGACCACGGCGTTGGCCAGCGACCCGAACTCGCGCTCAAGGAGCCCCAGGTACGCGGCGGCAAGCCTTATGTTCAAAAGGTCGTCATGGACGAGCACCTCCTCGACGGCGGCGTCCGACTGGGGGAGCCTGAGCCCGTACCTGTCCGCGACGTATCTGGCCGTGGGGACCTCTATCTGCGATCCCGAAAGACCCGTCGCCTATCTTGTATCTGCCGTAACGGGACTCGACAAAGACTATCCCCTTCAATACGTGCTTGCCGTAGGGATGCCCGATGTACTGGTCCGCGTACCGGACGATCGCCGCCTCGCGCGCGGAGTCGAGCGCGGGGGTACCGGCGAAGCTTCCCGTGGCGAAGGCGAGGACCCCGGCAACGCCCAGGAGTATCCTAGATGACGGCATGGAAAGCACAGAGCCTATATTGAGACAGTTTTTCCGTTTCTCTTTCATTGAGACACCTCCCTTGGTCTATAGTCCGACACTTCCGCAAAACCGGTGGGGAGCCTGTATCGATTTTTCGGTTAGTAACAGTATAACCGGATAATCGCGCCTGGCAAGTCTCCATAAGGATGATAAATCGATAGAAAAAGCATTAATACTAAAGTCTATAAAAAAGGGTAACAGCTTGATTTTGGAGGATATTTCAGAGGAAGGTGAAATTCGGTGCAATTTCTCAAATGGCCGTCATCCAAACGGGTTTAACCCGAACTCATCCCCAAAAGTATTTAATTTTTTTTATTTCTTTCCTAAAAAACCCCGGATTGCGCTAAAGCCCTGGCTGGAGGGTTCCGATATTTGTAAAAGGTGGGTTTGCGACTTCTTCCCCCTGTGTGGAAGGAAGGGCTATCGGAGCGAAGCGACCCCGCAAAGGGAAAATCATGACAATTCTTGCCAAAAAATGACATAAATTGTCACTTTTGTCCTCTGAACAAAGGGGTATAATAAAGCCAAGTCATTGTTTTACTTTAATAAACCCTCTTGGCACGGAGATTGCGGCGATTTCTGCCGGTGGCGTCATCTATATTTAGAGCAAAGGCAAATAAAGATAAAAAGGAAGGAATACAATGAAAAAGCTATTGGTCGCAATCGTCTTTTTCCTGGGGGCTTTCGCGGCGAGGGACGCCTCGGCCCTCGTGACCGCCGAGGGGAGGTACTGGTTCACGGACCTCGCCAGCGACGTGCAGGTCGCTGGCTCCGGGATACCGGGCACCGACATCAACCTCGTAAAGGACACGGGGCTCGAAAAGAGCAAGAACTTCCCCGAGGTCCGCATCGGCTTTAACCTCGGGAGCAACAGGGTCCGGTACGCCTTCGTGCCGCTTTCATGGTCTGGGTCCGGCGCCCTCACCCAGACCTTCACCTTCGCGGGCCAGTCCTACCCGGCCACAGACAGGGTGAACTCGAACCTCAAGGCCTACTACCACAGGCTCGGGTACGAGTACGACTTCATCGATACGCTCGGCAACAGGCTCGGGGCGATAATCGAGGTTAAGTACTTCGACATCGACGCCTCCATTAAAGACACGACGGCGGGCAAGGAGGGGAAGAAGAGGATAACCCTGCCGCTACCTGCCATAGGAGTTGCGG
The DNA here is from genome assembly GCA_027310325.1 of bacterium. GTDB lineage: Bacteria > Desulfobacterota > GWC2-55-46 > GWC2-55-46 > GWC2-55-46 > JAKAIQ01. The sequence continues at coordinate 6,181 of DAIDBB010000315.1, forward strand.
GAAGGGTCGCCCTGCCGTTCCTCTTCGGGGTCAACGGCGAGATCACCGGAATCTCGCTCGGGAGCACGGCATACGCGCTTGACGCCGAGGCGGGCGCGGACATAAAGCCGGTCCCCTTCGTAAGCATCGAGGCCGGCTACAGGGTCCTTCTCCTGCACGTCGACTACAGCAACTCCAAGGCGAACATGACGGTCAAGGGGCCTTTCGTGGGCCTCAAGGCCGAATTCTAAGGGAGACCTCGACGGAGGAGGCATGAAGAGGAAGCGGTTCTGGCTGACCGGCCTTGTGGTCCTCCTCCTTCTTTCCATCCCCGCGGGCTACCTTCTTTATAAGAAAAGCGCCCCCGGACGAACGGCCTCCGAGTATCTGAAGGCCGCCCGCGGAAGCGACCTCGAAAGACTGAAAGCCCTCTCATACCCGACGCACTGGAGCGAGATGGCCGCAAGGGGTGTCGCGATAAGACCTCTTTCATGGAAGCTCGTCTCCGAACAAAGAATAACCCGAAGGAAAAAGGAGTTCGATCTAACTCAGGCCGCCTATAAAAAGGAGGTCGCTTCCGCCCTACACCTCTATAACGAGCCGAAGGTCTCGCTCTTAAGGGATGAGGCCCTGAAGAAACGGCTTGAGAGCTACGCCTCGTGGCGCGCGGAGAATATCGCCACATACGGGCTATTCGAGGAGAACGGGAGATATTACTACAACGACTCGACGCCGCGCGTGGAGCTCGTCTATGAGATAACCGTGGAGGCCGGAAAGCCGCCGGTAGAGTACCTGCTCGCCCTCGAGCAGAAAAGCAGCGCCCGCGGCAGGTGGGAGGTGACGGAGTTCGGGAGGAGGTAGGGGCTTCTCCTTCCCCCCTTGGAAAGGGGGGGGATTACGACCCCTTCCCCCCGTGCGGGGGAAGGCCGGGATGGGGGGCATTGCGAGCGAGTGAGCCGAAGCCCAGAGCGAAGCGAAGGGGAAGCAATCTCAAGCGGGTTCTGGTTTGAACCTGGACCCGTTAGTTAGGTGACCATATGAAATATATCCGGTTCAGGGTACAACCCTGAACCGGCGAAGGATTTTGTTGGGTTACGCTCCGCTAACCCGACCTTTAAAGCTTACGCTTACTTTGCCAGCGCCGCTGCGCCCCTGTTGTAGTCCCTCATGGCCTGCGTCATGTTGCCCATATCTCTGTAAGCGAGCCCCCTGTTGTAGTAGGCGGGGGCGAACTCAGGGTCGATGGCTATCGCTATCGAGTAATCGACTATCGCGTTCGGCATGGTCCGTGGCGCGTGGTAGGCGAGCCCCCTGGCGTTATACGCCTCCGCGAACCCGGGGTCGAGCTTTATGGCTATGGTGTAGTCCCTTACGGCCTGGGCGCGGTTCCCCATCTCGTAATAAGCGAGCCCCCTGTTGTAGTAGGCCCTGGAGAACTTCGGGTCGAGCGATATCGCGATAGAGTAATCGACTATCGCGTGCGGGAAGTTGCCCAGCGCGTGATACGCGCCGCCCCGGCCGTTAAAAGCATCGGCGAACCTGGGGTTGTCGGCCTCCGAGCCTCTGCCGGTTGCGGGGCCCGGAAACGCCCCGCCGGATACGATGACGATAAAAAGGGCCGAAAGGCCCGCGAGTTTCAGGATATGCGCAGATGTCTTCATGGTCCACCTTCAAGTGAAATAAAAGCGTTATAGTTTTAAGGAGCCTCTGATTAATTCAGTGACCTCATTGCGAGCGAAGGGGAAGCAATCTGTTTTTTAAATAAATCAACATGCTTAGAGATTGCTTCGTCGCGCCTGCGGCTGGCGAAGGCTTATCCTACCCAGTACCACAATGAACCAAACACCCGTACTAACGTTCTTAACTC
>DAIDBB010000321.1 GCA_027310325.1 bacterium
GGGATCGTTAGGACGTAATAGAGCCTGTCCGAGAAATAGTACGCGACGGCAAAGCCCAGTGCGGTAGCTATGGCGGAGTTGACGAGCCTTTTCCTTAGCTCGCGCAGGTGCTCTACAAAGGACATGTTCCTTTCGCCGGGATTTTCTTCTGTGCGGGTCTCTTCCATTCTTTTTTAGCGTGCCGGGGCATTACCAAACCCCGATAGCCCTCTAATGAAAAAAATATGGATATTCCGGCGCCCCTCTTTTTTAAAGAGGGGCGGGGAAATTATCCGGTACGCCTCATAATCCCCCTTTTTCCCCTTTGGAAAAGGGGGATTGAAATATTTCCCCCTCCCACTTGCCGTAGGGATGATCTTCCTAAACCTTTTTCTCGTAAGGTTCCTCGGCCGGTTTTTGAGCGTCCGGCGGGCTTTGCGGCGCATTGCTTTCAGCCGCGCCAACCGGGGGCTTCGCGGGCTCCGGGGCTTTGGCCTTGTTTATGATTTCAGTCTCGGCCTCTTTTATATTTCTCTTCAGTTCCTCGCCAGCGCGCCTGAACTCGATAAAGGCCTTCCCGACGGCCTTCGCTATGACGGGGAGCTTCTCCGGCTCTATGAAGATGACCGCGATTATTACTATGAGGATTATCTCAGAAAGGCCTATTCCGAACATACCGGCACCTGTATTATACTACGGTTGGACGCGTCGGGGTAGCGGGCGGCAGAGGACGGTCCCCCCCGGGGCCACGCGCCACTAGGGGTTCTGAACGACCATGACCGAGCAGTTGGCGGTCCTCATGACCTTGTCTACGTTGCTGCCGAGGAGGTACCTCGCCACCCCGGTCCTGCTCGATGCCCCCATGACGACGAGGTCTATCTTCATGCCCCTCACGAACTTGGTTATCTCCTCGTAGGGCCTTCCACCGAGGACCTTTAGCTCGATGTTCCTGTAGCCCTTGAACCGTTCGGAGGCGAACCTCTTCAAGGCCGCCATCGCGGGCTCGCGCGCCTCCCTGTCGAGCCTGATGTGCGGGAGCGGGTGCCCGTAGAAGTTTGTCGAGTAGTCCCTTATGTCCACGACGAAAAGCACGTAGAGCCGCGCCTTGCCGGCGCGGGCGAGGCTCAAGGCGTAGTCGGCCGCGATAACGGACGCCTTTGAAAAGTCGGTTGGAAAGAGTATCCTCTCAAAACTTCCGGGTTTCTTTGCTCCCATAAAGTCCCCTCTTTCTTCTGGATTTTACGCAGACATATAATATTATAATGAAGGTGGCGGATTTTCAACAGAAAATGCACGCGAGCGATTCCCTCGGCGTGCCGCCCCAACATATCTCAGCTCAATCAAAACACTTATTTAACTCTTTACTTAAGAGCATTTTGCGCTTCCGCGCGCTCGGGCCAAAGGGTTCTCCGCGCTTACCGCCTCTTCCCCTGAACGCTTCGCCGCTTGGGCCGCTCGTCCTGGTGACGGCTCGCGGCTTTCTCCCCCGGCGTCGCACCTGCGGTGGGCGAAGGTTAAGCGGACTTTTTCGCGATAATCGATTTTTGAGACGTGCGGACGATTTTAACTTTGCCGTGCGCACGCACTCCGCTCAGCCTTATGCGCTGTTCACCCTTGGCCCATGGGATTTGTTAAAAAACAGATACCATTTACAAACCCCTTCCATATGTGATAACTTTTTCCATTACGGCCATGAAGTTCTCTTACAGGTTGGTAGACGGGTGGCACGGGGCCGGGGAGGGCCTCAGGTGGGCGGCGGGCCTCAAGCCCCACGAGCTTCTTCTCCTTTTTTCGGACGGCTCCATGACGCTCGACCTCGAGCTCCTTTCAGGCTCGCGCGTGGAGGTCGAGTTGATCTCGAAGGGCTTTACGCGCCTTTCAGTCGATGCCGCCGAATATATCGGCGAGGCCGCCGGGGAAAAGGCGATGGAGCGCGAGGTCTGGCTCACGGTAAACGGCGGGAGGCTCATCTACGCCCGTACGCTAATACCGCTCGACTGCCTCGGAAAGGGCCTGCTTGAGGCCCTCGAAGAAAAAAAAAGCGAGCCTCTCGGAAGGGTGCTCGCCTCCAAGAAGATATTCTTCACCAAGACGCGCTTGGAGGCCGGGGTGATAGAGTCCGCCGCCGCGGCCAACGGGTTCGAGGCCCCGGAAGACGCCAGGCTCATGAGCAGGCGCTACATACTCGAAGACTCGCGCGACGGGAGATGGGTCATAAAGGCGGCGCTCATGGAGGTCTTCAGCCCCGCGATAATCCCCGCGCCCGCGAAGGGCGCACCTGCGGTGGGCAAAGGTTAAGCGGACCCTATTGGCATAATTGACTTCGGACCCGCGCGGATGATATGACTCTGCCGTGCGCACGCACCCCGCGGCGGGCAAAGGGTAAGAGGACCTTATTGGCGCAGGGAAGCAAATAACTGTACGGGCAGGCTATCTCTCCCCCTTTTCTAAAGGGGGAAAAAGGGGGATTATAAAGCTCACTGATAATCTCCCCTATCCCCTCATTAAGAAAGAGGGGGGAGGGGGACCAAATTGTGGGCAAAGGATAAGCGAAGCATAACCAAAAAATTGTCCCTCCCTTGATGGGAGGGACGAAGGGGAGGGTGGCCGTCATTGCGAGGAGCTTTAGCGACGAAGCAATCTCGCAGATTTTATGAATGCGCCAGAAAACAGATTGCTTCGCTCCGCTCGCAATGACCAGACACCCCCACCCTGCCCTTCCCCGTCGAGGGGGAGGAACTATAAGGACATGTTCACCACTACCCTTTCATCAGGAAAACTCGGGGCCGTTTCCGACCTCATAAGGCTCCCCAGGCAGTACGGGACGCTTCTCGTCCTCTGGCCGACGCTCTGGTCGCTATTCATGGCCTCGAACGGGTGGCCCGGAACGAAGCTCCTCGTCATATTCGTCCTCGGGACGTTCCTCATGCGTAGCGCCGGGTGCGCGGCGAACGACATAGCCGACAGACACTACGACCCCTACGTCGAAAGGACGCGGACAAGGCCGCTCGCGGACGGAAGGCTCAGGGTCCGGGAGGCGGTCTTCGTCTTTCTCGCGCTCTCGGCGCTCGCCTTCGGCCTCGCGCTATTCTTAAACCCTTTTACCATAATGCTCGCCTTCGTCGGCGTCCTTCTGGCCGTGGTATACCCGCTCGTAAAGAGGGTGAGCCACCTGCCGCAGGTCTTCCTCGGCATGGCGTTCGGCTGGGGCGCGGTCATGGCCTGGGCCGGGGCCACCGGAGGGCTCGGCCCGGCGGGGCTCTTGATTTTCGTAGCTAACATATTCTATTCTACCGCCTACGACACGATGTACGCCCTCATGGACATCGAAGACGACGTCAGGATAGGCGTAAAGTCAACGGCCATACTCTTCGGGAAAAAAGTATACCGGGCCCTCGCGGCCATCTACCTCGGCATGGCGGGGACGCTTGCCGTCGCCGGGTATGTCAATGACATGGGAGGGTTCTATTACCTCGGGCTCGTTTTAAGCCTCGTATTGTTTATGCTGACGGTGGCGAGTCTCAGGAAAGACCCGACCCGGAAGGGGGCGTACAGGGCCTTCTTGAATAACGTCGGCATAGGCGGGATAATGCTCTTTTTCATCATACTGGACTTCGTGTTTTAGGCGGAAAATACAGGCGGGTTCAGGTTGCAACCCCGAACCCGCAAAGAGCAATGCGGACTATTTTGACTCCGCCGTGCGCAGCGCCGTGGCCGGGAAAGAATTTAGTAAAGGCCATACATTTTTTATTTCCCCTCCCTTGATGGGAGGGGAGGGCGGCCTTCCGTCATTGCGAGGAGCTTTAGCGACGAAGCAATCCGTTGTAATAAAAGGCCCGTGATACAGATTGCTTCGCTTCGCTCGACAGGCGGGTTCAGGTTTGCAACCTGAACCCGGAAGTTCGTTTTTAAAAAAACCGCGGCTTTGATGAGGCCTCTTTGCGTAATCGAAATATCCGGTTCAGGGTACAACCCTGAACCCGCAAAAAGGGCGGCCTTCCGTCATTGCGAGAAGCACACCGTGCGGTGAGCGAAGAGAAAAACGGCCCGTGTAGCTGCGCAGTCCATCGCGGCAATTGGGTCTGTTAGGCATTCGCCCGCCGCAGGCGCGACGAAGCAATCCGTTGTAATAAAAGGCCCGTGATACAGATTGCTTCGCTTCGCTCGCAATGACAACCTGGAAAAAATTTCACCCCTACCCTGCCCCGCCGAGCGGGAGGGTTTATCAATGAAGGAAACTATGTATAACGACCTCCGTGAATTCATAGACGCCCTCGAAAAAAAAGGGCTCCTTAAGCGGGTCTCCGCGGAAGTTGACCCATGTCTTGAAGTGGCGGAGATAATGGACCGGCTCGTAAAGAAAGGCGGCCCGGCCGTCCTCTTCGAAAACGTCAGGGGCTCTTCCGTCCCCATTGTAGCGAACCTCTTCGGCACCGCTGAGCGCGTCGCCATGGGCCTGGGGATAGAGGAGAGCGGGTTCCGTACGCTCGGAGAGTTCATAGCCATGCTCCAGCGCCCGCAGCCGCCGGAGGGCGTATGGGACGCTGTAAAGAAGATCCCGTTTTTCGGAAAGATGCTCACCCTCGGCCCCAGGAC
>DAIDBB010000334.1 GCA_027310325.1 bacterium
ATATGAGACCGCGCAGAGGATATATCCGGGAGATGAGGGCGTCCTTGAGAACCTCCGCATGGTAAGGATCAAGAAGATGATGAAATACGGACGTTAATGAGACGCCGATGTCAGATAAAGACACAAATACGGTCCGCCTCTCCGGCATAATAGACTCCATCCTTAAGCCCCTCCGATTCGCTTCCAAGGACAATTTCGCGCACCTTAAGACGGTAAAAGGGCTTGAGCCCCTCGTCACCAACCTCTCAAGGGAGGCTTCCTTAACTGGCCTCGACGAAGGCTTGCACTTCAGTTTTAAGGAGATCGAGAGCCTCTTTTACGGCTTTGACGGATGCCCGGAAGAGATAAAGAAGGAAAAGATCAGCAGGGTTCTGGAGATGCTCGGTTCCTTCGCGCAGGGCAGGGAGGAGACTCAGGCCGAAACGCGCGAGTTTAAGCCCGATGACGCGATAAGGATGCTTAAGGTTCTCAAAACGCCGCTTGAAAGCGTTAGGGGGGTAGGGCCCAAGCTCGCCGAAAGGCTTAAGAATAAGGGGCTTGCTACAGTCGAGGACGCGCTTTATTTCCTTCCAATAAGATATGAGGACAGAAGACGGATAAAGAGGATCAGGGAACTTACGCCTGGGGTTAACGAGGTCACCTCCGGAACGGTCATGGCTATGGGTGAGACGCGGTACGGCAGGAGAAAGGTTTTTGAGATGGCCGTGGGTGACGGGAGCGGGATACTGAAGGTAAAATGGTTCCATTACAGGCTCCCTTACATGAAAAGGTTCAAAGTCTCGCAGAAGCTGATACTCTTCGGCGCGGTATCCGTCTACGGCAGGCAGCTTGAGATGGTACACCCGGACATAGAGATATTAGGCGACGATGACCCGCCGGAGAAGGACTTTGGCGGGATAGTCCCGGTATACTCCCAGATAGAGAACATCCATCAGAAGACCATAAGAAAGATCATAGGAAATATTGTTGAATCCTTCGCCGATTCCTCGGTCGACGGGGTACCCGCCGAAGTCCGGAGAAGGCTTGGACTCATGGACGTCTGGAAGGCTTTCAGAGAAGCCCACCTGCCGGCGAGCATCGAGGCTGCCTGCGGAAAAGCCGTAAATACCGTTCAGCTTGCCAAAAAGAGCCTCGTTTTCGATGAGCTATTCCTCCTCGAGCTTGGGCTTGCGATAAAGAGGGCCCAGACAAAAAAGGAGGGCGGGATAGCTTTCATTTCCGGCGGGCGCGCCATGGACCTCGAAGGTAGATTGAGGTCATTTCTTCCTTTTACGCTTACACGCGCGCAGGAGAGGGTACTGGATGAGATTGAAAAAGACATGTCAAGCCCACACCCGATGAACAGGCTCATTCAGGGCGACGTCGGGTCGGGAAAAACCATAGTTAGCTTCATCTCGGCCATCCGCGCCGTAGGGTCC
>DAIDBB010000363.1 GCA_027310325.1 bacterium
CTTTCGGGGTATCTTCAAGGACTATCCCCTTTTCAAGGAGTTGGCCCCTTATCTTGTCGGCGAGCTTGAAATCCTTATTTTTGCGCGCTTCTTCCCTCTCCCTTATGAGCCGCTCTATCTCGGTGCCGGAAATGGCCGTGCGCGAGGTCCTGTCCATGAAGTAGTCCGCCGGTTTCTTATTGAATATGCCGAGAAAAGAACCGGCCTCCTTGAAGAGGGAGACTATGAATGACAGGTCGATGAAGTCGGTCTTGCCCTTTGCTTTGTTCTCGTCGAGTATCCTGTTGGCCCTGTTCACTTCCTTGAAGACGCTCCCGATGACCTGGGCTGTGTTGAAGTCGTCGTCCATGGCCTCGGTTATGGAGGTGAACCGTTCGGGGTTGCAGCGTATGCAGTACTCTACGGTCATGGCCTCTGGGCACTCATCCTCTATCCTCTTGAGCGTCTTGTAGAACCTTTCCATCGCCGCTTCCGAGTCCTTGAGAGACTCCCTCGAGTAGTCGATAGGAGACCTGTAGTGGCTCGAAAGGAGAAAGAGCCTCAGGGCCTCGGCGGTGTAATCCTTCAATACGTCGCGGATATTGAGGATATTACCCAGCGATTTACTCATCTTCTCCTTTTCGATGTTGACGAACCCGTTATGGAGCCAGTACCTTACGTACGGGACTTTGCCTGTGGCCGATTCGCTCTGGGCTATCTCGTTTTCGTGATGGGGGAATATGAGGTCCTTGCCGCCGCCGTGGATGTCTATCGTCTCGCCGAGCCACTCCATGCACATGGCCGAGCACTCGATGTGCCAGCCGGGCCTGCCTTTTCCCCAGGGGCTGTCCCACGACGGCTCCCCGGGCTTGCTCGCCTTCCAGAGGGCGAAATCCAGCGGGTCGTTTTTTCTCTCGTCGACTTCAATCCGCGCCCCGCTTTCGAGTTCGTCTATGTTTTTGCCCGAGAGCTTGCCGTACCCTTTGGCCTTCCTCACCGAGTAGTAGACGTCGCCGTCCATGGCGTAGGCGTATCCCTTCCCGATGAGCGTCTGGGTCACCTCGATTATCTTTTTTATCGTCTCGGTCGCCTTCGGCCTGTGGTCGGGGACCGCGACCCCAAGGGCATCCATGTCATCGTCAAAGGCCTTGACGTAACGCTCCGCTAGCTCCATCGGGGGCACATTCTCCTCAGCGGCGCGCTTAATTATCTTGTCGTCTATGTCGGTATAGTTCCTCGTATACGTAACCTTGTACCCCCTGTACTTGAGGTACCTGTAGACGACGTCGAAGGAGACCGCGCTCCTGGCGTGCCCTATGTGGCTAAGCGCGTAGACCGTCGGGCCGCAGACGTACATCGCCACCTTGTCGTCTTCACCGGGGACGAACTCCTCTTTTTGTCTCGTAAGCGAGTTGTAGACCTTTAGACCCATTTTAATATAGCCTTCCAGTTGTTTTTTTTGCGGCCTAAATAAAGGCCTCGATTCTCCTTAAGACCTTATTCTTGCCGAGGAGCTTTAGGACGCTTGCGAGATCGATACCTTCGATCTCTCCCGTAATGGCGCACCTTATGGGCATGTAGAGCCTTTTCCCTTTCTCTCCGGAGGCCTTTTTTACGCCCTCCATTATTGCATTATAGTTCGTTTCGTCCAGACGGTCCTCTTTGAGGACGACATCCCTGAAGGCCCTGAGGACCTTTCCTGCGTAGGGCTCAATGAGTATCGACCGGGCCTCATCCCCTGGCGTAATATCTCCGGTGAACGGACCAATAAGAATCTTAAAGTCCTTTAGCGTGACAGCGTTATTTTTTACTGCAGCGGCCGCTTCGATTAGGCCCGTATCTTCCGGAAGCCCCGACAGTTTTAGGAGCTTCCTGTCGTCCGTGCCGGCCAGCCCGGCCCTGTTAAACGCCTTTAGTCTCTCGATATCGAACGCCGACGGGCTTTTTGAAAGCTTATCTGTCGAAAAAAGGGATATAAGCCCGTCGAGCCCGAGG
>DAIDBB010000373.1 GCA_027310325.1 bacterium
GGATAGGATTGTGGCAAGTTCTTCCCTTACCCTTAATATCTCCCGTGCCTGTATATCTATGTCGGTTGCCTGACCCTGGGCTCCTCCAAGGGGCTGATGTATCAAAATCCTTGAATTCGGCAGAGCGAACCTTTTGCCCGCGGCTCCTCCGGTAAGAAGTAGGGCCCCCAAGCTTGCGGACTGACCTATACAGATCGTGGAAACATCCGGCCTTACATACTGCATGGTGTCGTAAATAGCCATCCCGGCGCTTACGAGCCCACCCGGGGAATTTATATAGAGGTGTATGTCCTTTTCAGGGTCTTCCGATTCGAGGAAGAGGAGTTGCGCGATAATGAGGTTGGCCAGACTATCGTCAACGCCGCTTCCGAGGAATACTATCCTGTCCTTCAAGAGCCGCGAGTATATGTCATACGCCCTTTCGCCGCGGCCTGACTGTTCTACGACCATCGGGACTAACATTCCGCTCCCCCTGTCTCTTTTATTCCGGCGCCGTCATCGACCGCCGGTTTATATTACGCGGCCTTGAGCGCCGCGATAATGATGTCAAAGACCTTCTCGTGCTTCAAACCGTCCTTAATGACCTCTGTGGCGCCCTCCCGCGTAATCCTCTCCTTCAGCTGCTGATAGGGGATCTGCCTTATCTCGGCCAGGCGCTTTATCGCGGCCTCATACTCGTCCTCGGTTATCTGAACATTTTCTTTAGCGGCGAGCGAATCGAGGACTATGTCCTCTTTAACGTGCCTGATGGCGGAATCCCGGTATTTCGCCCTGAGCTCATCAAGCGTCAGTCCCTTGTCTTCCGGGGCGATTATACCCTGCTTCATGTTATCAGAGACCTGCTGCAGGATCATCCCCAGATACCTGTTTACGAGCGCCTCAGGCACCTCAAAGGGGTGCTTCTCGATGAGCCTATCAAGAATGACGTTCTTTACGCGTTCTTTTTCTTTCTCATCTTTGACCTTCATCAGGTCCTCCCTAAGCCTCGTCTTCAACGCCTCAAGGTTATCGCACTCAAGGTCCTTGGCGAATTCATCGTCAAGGTCCGGGACGACCCTCTCCTTTACGGCCTTTACCTTGATCGTGAAGACGGCTTCCTTGCCCGCAAGGTTTTTATCGCTGTAGTTCTCGGGGAAAGTGAGCCTGGTCTCTTTGACCTCGTCTTTTGACGCGCCTTTGATGACCTCTTCGAGGCCGGGAAGGAGCGTCTTGTCCCCTATCAGGAACGGATAGTTCTCGGCCTTGCTTCCTTTTATCTCCTCTCCGTTCATTACTCCGACGAGGTCGGCGGTGAGAAGGTCGCCTTCTTTCGAGGTCCTATCGACCTCCTTGTACTGCGCGCGGCTCTCGCGGAGGTTCTTTAGCCCTTCTTCCATGTCCTTTTCGGTCACTTCCACTGTTTCCATCTTGATCTCCATGCCCTTATAGTCGTTTATCTCGACCTGGGGCGTGACCTCAACAGTGACAGAGTATGAAAATTCCTTTGCCTCATCGAGCTTCGTTTTCGTTATGTCTATCTGCGGGTTCTCGACCGGGGCGAGTTTTTTTTCATAGAGGGCATGAGGATAGGACATCTCGATAAGCTTCGAGGTTACGTCCTCGCGGATCTTCCCCCCGAACCTGGCCTTGAGTATGTTTACCGGTATGCTGCCTTTTCTAAAGCCGGCTACCGCGGCGGTAGACTTAAGCGACTTGTATACGGCGTTAAACTCCTCCTTAACGGCATCCGCCGGCACCGTGATGCTCAGCTTCTTTTTTACCGGACTCAAATCTTCCGCTTCTACCCTGATATCGTACTTTACCTTCTGCATTTTACCTTTCCTTTTATATATTTTTTAAAAAGACCTCGTATTCTCGTATTATGGTGCGAGAGGGGGGAATCGAACCCCCATGGTTTCCCACCAGATCCTAAGTCTGGCGCGTCTGCCTGTTCCGCCACCCTCGCAGTAAGATCACATAATTTACTGCACGGCTTGCGTTCCCCCTAAATCCTTTGACTTATCAATGACTTACATCACTCAAGGCTTGCGCAATGAAGGGATATCTTAACTATTATATGGGATTAATTACCTCCTTGCAATAAAAAAAGGGGGTTTTGACGCGAACCGGTCTGGCGATTTACGGGCCTTTTTGGCCTATTTTCTGAGCTTGAAACTCCTTACGCTCTACATAAGTTTCTTATTGAGCGCTGCCAGATCATCAAATGACTTTCCGGTCTCCTTTGTTTTTTCGATGTTCTCAAAAGAGAGCTTCCTTACCGTGTCTACCGCTTCAAATACCTTTGCGGCGTTTCGCGAGGTGACAGTCCAGATAAGAGCCGCGAATATCAGCAATATGACCCTTATACTATGCTTCATATTCCTCGCGTCGTTTTAAAGGGGTTGACTGGCGAAGAAAATCCTTCTTTATCCAGGTGGGCGATAACAAAAAAAATGAAAATAAATGCCGTTAAGTATTGAATGGAGGGGCCCCGACCTCTTGCCTGACAGACCCTGCTGAAGATGCCTTACCATCGGGAAAAGCTGGCATTTATGGCGGATTATTACTGATAGTAAAAACAGGCTTTTTACAAGATTTTTTGTCTATCTTCGGGCTTGGTGTTATGCAGGTTTTGCCTTCGGGCCTTCCAGCTCTCCGTGGAACTCCGCAAGGCTTTTCAGGAAATCGCGTTTATTAACGGCTGCGAGCCATACGGACCTTATCCGGGCCCTGTCAATGGATTTTTTGAATACCGGAGGGCGATGGCGTAGGATCCTATCCTCAAGCCAGATATTTCCAAACCTGAAACTGCAGTCGCCCAATATGCAGCCGGCGATAAACACTCCGTCGATGCCCTCCTCAAATGGTATGGCTGCCATCGAAGGCTGAAGCTGACCTATGCATTGTAACGTCAACACCCTTGCCCATTCGAATCCGGGAATCTCTTTGCCTTCGAAAGCGCCCTTCGAGCAGGAGAATACCAGGACTTTTGCGCCATTAACGCTCTTAAGCTCCCTTGAGCATCTCCTGATCTCGCCCTTTAAATAATCTTCGGTCATATCCGGAAGGCTCATTGCCGTATAATCGCATGAGCCTGTGCATATCCCACAGCTTGCGCACCGTGCCTCCAGTACGACCGCCTCAAGCTCATACGGAAGGGAATCGGTCCTCGGCCTCATCTGTATCGCTTCATAAGGGCAGTCCTCCATGCACAGCTCGCAGCCCGTGCAGTTCTTTTGCGTCACGACCGTTGCAGGCCCCTTTTTTGTACGCGTAAGCCACGGCACTATTGATATAACGAGTGTAAACGTAACTATCAGGAGCCAGACTCCCATTGCGGACATATGCTTCAACATCGGGAAGACGAACATGAAGAGCCAGTCAAAGGGGACCGATTGTGTGAGCTTTTTAAGGTCGGCGGAAGGGGCGCTTGTCGCCGGATGAAGGAGTGAAACCAGAAAAAGGAGGAAGACCAGCCCATAGGTCAATAACTTCGGAGGGTTCACGATGGATTTCGTGATCCTGCTTAAATGCACAAGGAGGAGGACAAATACGACAAAAAGGGAGAAAAAATGTATGACGAGTATTATATAGAAGAACTCATCGGTCACATTCCGGGCGCTTGCGAAGGTAAGACTCAAGGGCATACCAAAAAGAGGTATGCTTTCGAGCATCCTGGCTGAAGAGAGCGCTATGAACTTCGCCCTTTCATCCCAGACCATCCAGTAGCCGAAGATACCCCCGATCCAGATGAGCCACATTAATATGACCCCTGACACCCAGGCAAGCCATCTCCAGTGCTTGTACCGGTCCAGCGCGTAGCAGCGTAGCGTATGTACGATACCCGCAATAATAAGGCCCTGCGCGGCGTATCTGTGGAGGCTCCTCAAGACCCCGCCGAAATACCATTGTTTGACAGTCAGGTACTGGACCGAGTCGTAGGCCCCGCGGGCCGTTACGTTATAGAATATGAAAAGGACTATGCCGGAGATGAATATCACCCAGAGGAAGAATATGCCTATGGCGCCGAGGTAATAGAAGGGATTGTATTCCGATGTCGTAACGGCATTTATGATCTTTTCGAAACCAAGCCAAAGCCTCTGGGTAGGACCTGGGCCTTCGAGCTTTCTTCCGTTGCTCATTCGATTTCCCTGTCCGGCCTGTTTGATGGGTCCGGACAGCCCGTCCCCCGACCAAAACATTGTCCCGGAAAGCGTTTGGCGTCAACTCGGGCTTAAAAGCGAAGGGCCGGCTTGCGCCGGCCTTCTCTAAGTCAGGACTTTTCTGTAAGAAGAACTGTATGCAAACGCCGCGGCGGCGGACACTACTCCTTTCACTCCACGACAAGCTTATTGGAAGCGTCGTCGAACCGGAGGACCTTTACGTCACCCGGCTTTATATCGACCGTTTCATCCAGCGTGGCATCAGCCTTGTTCTTGTTGCCGCTATCATACATGGCTACGGCAATCCTGTGAACGCCGGGGCTTATTATGAAGTCGTCGTATATATAGGAGGCCATGTCCCTTTTTATGCCCTTGGGCTTGTAGGCCCTGTCAAGCATAGTCCGCCCGTCTATCGAAAGATCCACAACGACCGGGAACCTCTCTCGGGGGCATCCCGCGAGCTTTCCCATGTTCATGCTTATGCGCTTTTCGGTCTTAAGGAGCTCGCGGTACCTCTTCCCCTCTTCTTTTATGAGGTCCTTTTCATCGCAGTCAACTATCCGCTTGCCCGTATGCTGGAACGCTACCTTGATAGCCGACTCCTGCGGGGAATAGAACGAATAGGAGATGTTCGATAGTATAAGGACGGGGAGCCCTATAAAGACGATGAGGACCGCGGTAACCCTTATAAAGCTTATTATCTCCAAGGGCTTCTTCGGTTTTTTAGTCCCTTCGCCTGCGGATACGTTTTTTTTATCGCTCATACTCAAACGCCCCTCTTCTATTTAAGGTTCTTATGGAACTGGCCGAGTTCTTTAAGCATCGCGTCCTTCTCAACGGCCGAAAGCCACGCGGTCCCTATCCTTGACCTGTCGAGGGACTTCTTGACGACCGGGGTGCGGTATCCGTTGATCCTTCCGACGAGCCATTCGTTGCCACTTCTGAAACTGCAGTCGCCCATCCTGCATCCGCTTATGAACACGCCGTCGATCCCGTTCTCGAACGGTATCGAGAGCATCGACGGCTGGAGCATGCCTATGCACTGAAGTGTAACTATCCGCGCCCAGTCAAAGCCCTTGACCCTGCCGCCGGCTTCCAGGACCCCGTCCGGCCAAGCGCCCTTGGCGCAGTTGAATACCACCACCTTCTTCCCCTGCGCGCCGGCGAGTTCAGTAGAAAGCCGCTCTATCTCTGCCTTGAGGGCGTCCTCGGTCAGATCGGGCAGGTTCAGGGCCTTATAGTCGCAGGCCCCCATGCATATGCCGCAGCTTGCGCACCTCTTATTCACCACTACGGCCTCAAGCTCGTAGGGCATTCCGTCCGTGCGCTTGATCATCTGTATCGCCCCGTACGGGCAGTCTTCCCTGCAGAGCTCGCATCCCGTGCAGTTTTCCTTGGTCACCTGCACCTCGGGGTTCTTCTTCTCCGCCGTAAGCCAGGGGATTATGCTCACGATAAGGACCAGGGCAACTATAAAGAGCCATAGTTCGTGCTCGGTCATATATCTCATAAGGGGGAACATGAACATGTAGAGCCAATCGAACGGCATGGCCTGCGGGAGCGCCTTAAGATTGGCAGGGCCGGAGCTAACGGCCGGGCGGAGGAATGAAAGGAGGAACAATACCGCAACGAGACCGTAGGCCATCACCTTTGGGGGGTTGATGACCGACTTGGCCACCCTGCCAAGGTGAATCATAACGAGGACCGTTACGGCGATTATCGCGAAAAAGTGGACCGCCAGCAGCAGGTAGAAGACCTGGTCAGCTAGGTTTTCTATCCTGGCGAAGCTTATGCTCATGGGCATGCCGAATACCGGCACGCTCTCTATCATCTTTGACAGCGATATCGCTATGAACTGCGCCCTCTGGTCCCATACCAGGGCATAGCCGAAGATCCCGCCCACGATTATCACGAGCACCATCCCGATGCCGGTTACCCATGAGACCCACCTCCAGTGCTTGTACCTGTCGAGCACGTAATGGCGGAGTCCATGCGTCAGGGCCGCGATAACGAGGCCCCCGGAGGCGTATCTATGGAGGCTTCTTATAACCCCCCCCAGGTACCACTGGTTTACCGTAAGGTATTGGACCGAGTTATAGGCCCCGGCGGCGGAAATGCTATAGAACACGAAGAGATATATGCCGGTAATAAAGATTATCCATAGGAAGAATATGCTTATGGCTCCCAGATAGTAGAAGGGATTGTACGCCGAAGTCGTAAGAAGGTTCAGGACCTTCTCGAGCCCCAGCCACAGTCTCTCCGTAACGCCCGGCTTTCTGTATGTTTTCGCTCTTTCCATTACTTTTACCTCTTACGGGTTTTTATGTTGTCCCGCAACCTGCGCTTAAGATATCAGGAACCGCTTTTGAAACGCCTCCTTGAAAAGGCCAAGATCCTCCGTCCCCATACGGCTATGAATACCGCCGACACGAATATGACCTCGAGAAGAAATCCTACAAGAAGCGCGTAATTTACGACATACTTGCCTGTTACCGGATCGTACGTGGCGCAAAAGTACGCTATCTTGGTTATAAGCGACGCGCTCTTGGCGGACTCGGGCTTTCCGTTAAGAAGCTCTTCAAGCCTGGTCCCGACGGATGCGCCCTGTGTCCTCACTCCGTATACCTGTTTGTATATGGTCCCGTCCGGCCTTACGATAGATACCATATCGATATGGTCGAAGCCGCCCTCCGCGTTCTTCCTGTAAAAGTAGCCGAACTGTCCTGTAAGCCTGGCGATAGTCGCCTCATCCGAAGTCGCGAACCTGAAGCCCTTGAAATCCCGGGTAAAGCGCCCTCCGTATTCCCTCAGGTTCTTGGAGGTGTCACGTGCCGGGTCGAAGGCGATAGTGAGGACGTTAAAACGGTCGCCGAGCTTACCCCTCGCGCCGTCTACGGCCTTTTTCAGTTCCGCCGTGATGGTGGGGCAGACGCTATCGCAGCTCGTATAGGCGAAACCGACTACCAGTGGCTTGTTTGTCTTAAAATATTCGCTCAGCTCAAACCTTAACCCATCCTGGTCCACAAGGGAATAATCGCCAAGCTTTACGCCTTCGGCCTTTGTCGAATTCTCAAAGGCCTTCCGCATCACCTCTATGTCGGCGTTCTGCCCGGCAAAAGCGCCCAGGGGCATGAGGACTGCAAGGGAAAGAATGAGGTACGCGAGCTTATTGCGTAATTTCATCAGTTTGAAAATACCAGGGAGCGCCCGGCTCCGATTCATGAGAACACCTTAGCGATTTAGTCAATTATTCATATAATATCCGTAACGCGTGAAGCAATGTATGATTTTTATCAATACAAAGCCTTTTTACCGCCGGCAATTTTCAGTCCGTAAGATATTATTTATCTTATTATTTTAACATTTGCGGCGGAAAATTACAAACCGCGGGTCCCAAAAAAAGCGGGGCCGCTAAAGAGCGGCCCCGCTTCCAAAAGGGAGTCCTGAATATGTTGCCTAACCTTCTATCCGCTCGCCGAAAAGGATAGAGCCGAAGGATATCAATATGAAGAGGAGTCCTCCGATGACGGCGAGGATCGCGGTTATAGCGAAAGCGCTCAGGAACAGGAACGCCGTCGGGTCGAATGTGAACGGGAACGCGGAGCCCGAGAACGTCACGTCATAATGCCTTCTCGGTATGCCGAAGATGCCCGAGCTCATCATG
>DAIDBB010000366.1 GCA_027310325.1 bacterium
GAGCAATACCTGGTCAGTGCAGGTTGCCGCATATGACAACAACTACAATCAGAGCGCCCTTTCTGCGTCTGTAGCCGGGACTTCCACCGTAAACGACAACTTCGCCGATACGACGCAAAACGGCACAGCCATTTTTGCCTCAAAACCTACTCCCGTTACCGGCCTGACGGCCACGGCGAGCGCCTCAGACCCCGGCAAAGTCACTTTGAACTGGACCTACGATTTGGCGACAAACCCCGATGTCGTTGGCTTCAGGGTCTACAGGAGCACCCAGCCTTTCTCGGCTTACCCGATAATCCCCGGCGGAAACATCAAGATGATAGCGACGGAGCCTGGGCTCTCCGCTAACACCATCGGCCCATCGGCCACTTCATTCACCGACAGCGACCCGAGCCTTGTCGGGTGCAATACTTATTACTACGCGGTAACCCCTGTCAACTGCGACACTACTCTGATAGAAAATGCCCCTTCGCCGGCGCAGGCGAATATAACGCAGGGGCCATACGCGCAGCCGGATTACGCCGCCACCTGCGGCGACGGGACCAACTCGTGCACGGCAGGAACGGGCTTTGCCGCCGTTGCCGGTTCAAGGACCCAGCCTTACGACATCAACCCTCCCAGCCCCCCGCAGGCCTTCAGCGCCAGGGCTGGTTGGCAGAGGGTAGCGCTTTCATTCACACAGCCGGGTGATTCGGACCTGGCCCGGACCTGCATTTACGGCAACACCGGGAATGCCCCTCCCGTCCTTCAGACGAACACCACGGCGTACCCGCTCGTAGGCGGATGTTACCAGATAAATACAAGCGCGACCCCAGGCGCGGTACGTCTGTATGAGAATAGCGGCATATTCCCGAACCCGCCTTTTGTCCAGAGCTCGACCTCATCATTCTGGAACAACTCCCTGACGGGACTGACGAGCATACCGTCTCTGGCGAACCTCATGACTTATTCTTATACGGCCGTGGCCTTTGACCAGTGCGGCAACGGCTCGTCGCCGGCGGCGGCGCAGGCGACTACCACGCTTTGCGGCGAGGACCCGCCGGTTTGCCCCACTACCGATTCTACGGGTTATTGCCAGGCTGCCCCCGGAAAGCCACCGGCTCCGTCAGCCCCGGCCGCAGGCATTCAACCGGTGTCGGTCTGCGCCAACCCCGTTACGCTCACGTGGACGGCCGTATCAAGCGACCTCACGCAGCCGTCGAGGGAAACCAACCCGTACGACCTGGCCGGATACAGGATATTGAGGAGCACGGACCAGACGAACTGGACGGTTTTAAACCCGTCGGCGCCTTTCTGGGGAAATACTTTTGACGACGCCGGTATAAGCGACGGCGGGACGTACTACTACAAGATAGCCTCGACCGACTGCCCGTACGAGAAGAACAACCCGTCGCAGGCCCAGATCCTGGACGATGTAAAAAACGGCTATCTGAAGTCGCTATCTGCAGGCCCGGCATATCCGGGACTTCTCGACAGGGACATGAGGTGCGTCGGCTCGGGGAGCTGCACAAAGACCAACCACAGGGAGGTCGTTACCGGCGTTACGCTGGATAACTCCGCCGGGAACGGCGACAATAGCACGGCAACTCGTCTGCCCGAGCATAATACCGTGACCATTTTCTTCAACAACACGAGCGCGAGCACGATGACGGTGAAGAACCTGTCCCTGAGCTGGACCAACGCCGCGGCCATCTTGGCGCAGGTCACGATAGGCGGCGGAAGGAGCGGCATGGGAGAGTATTCCACGTCCGTGCCTCCGGGCCAGACCACCGCTGTTACCGGAAACCCGCCTTACGCGGCAGCCGTCGCCAACATAACCCTTACGCCAGCGCAGATACCGGCGGGGGCCCGCTATGTCCCGATAACGTTTAAGTTCCTGGACTCTGTTGGGAATCCCGTGGATGAGAGGCTCGATGCGCTTCTTGTGACGTTAAGCGTGCAGAACGACGCTACAAGCACGGAGAACTGCCCGTCTTATCTCACGGTCTCCAAGGTATCCGAAGGCGTTTTCGTGCCGAACGGTCCTGTCGTACTGGGCACCATTCAAAACCAGCCTTCGAATCCCACGACAGGTTTTGCCGTACCGGGCCCGTCCGGCCTGAATACCGTACCCTCGGGTGCGAATGCGCCGATACTCGTCGGTGCTGATGTCGGCGTGATCGTTTCGTCAAACGTCGCGGCAACGACGTTGAACGAAGATACCGGGACCATGGTGCCCATCTCAAAGGCCAGCCTATACTACGCGGTTACGGCCAACACGGTCACGACGGCCCCGGCGTCCGGGTATACCAAGGTTGCCATGACCAACGCGAGCGGGAATACCTGGAATGGAACGGTCCCGGCCAACGACGGCGAGAGGATATGGTATTACGTGGTCGCTACAGACGCCGACGGCAACTTCTCGAGGGACCCTGACTTTAGCGCCGGCGCTTATGTCTACGACCAGCAGAACTTCGACCCGTGCAAGGTCACCCCGAGCGCTCCGACTGGCCTTACGGCCTCGGCAGCCGGGACCACCGTCACGCTTTCATGGAACGCCGTCACGACATACACGAACGGCGCGGCCGTAAACCCGTTGGATGCGATAAAATACAGGATATTCAGGAACGGCGTCCAGGTAGGAACGGACCAGTCCGGCACGTCATATACGGATTCCGGCCTTACGAATAACCTCATATATAACTACTCGGTCGAGGCCGTAAATTCCTGTTCGAACCCCGGCCCCAGGGTAAGCGCGCTTTCGACCAACGCAACGGCCTGCGTGGGCGTCACCGGGCAGGCGAGCCTTACCGTGACCCCGACGACGATTTACAGGGGGCAGAGCTATAGCGTCACGATCGTAGACTGCTTCGCGGCAAGCGGCTCATACGCGTCGTCCGTCGAGACGATAAACCAGTCGCCCGCGTTCCTGGGCTTCAGCAATACGGCCACAGGCTCAGGCGCGGTATTCAGCCCGACCATAACCGAGACAGGGCCCGCTACCGGAACGTTCCCGATAACGATAACGACGACGTCCAATTCCTCGGACACGACTAAGCTCTATACGAACCCGTCGGATACCATAAACGTCTTCTATCAGTACGCGAGCCCGTCGTTGAGGACCGTAAACGTCGTGGTCGACCCGTGCTCCGATACGCCGAACGCCCCGACGGGCCTTACGGGTTCTACGTCCGGCAGCGGCAGTACCTATAACGCCAATATCTCATGGGTAGCGCCCACTAAGAACACGGACGGCACTGCGCTTACTGACCTTGCCGGATACAATATCTACATGAAGGCCTGCGGCAACGCGACCTGCACGGCGAAAAACGACCCGATCGTAAACTGGAATCTGAATACGAGCGTAGGGGCGGGCACAACGTCGGCTTCCATCCCTCTAAAAAATGGCAAGCCGAGCGCTACGACGTACTTCTTCAGGATAACGGCTTATGACACGTGCAGCACGCCAAAAGAAAGCGTGTATTCCAACGTATGGAACAACTAAACGAAAACTATGAAAACGACCGATAGCATAAGAAACGAAAAAGGCTTTATCCTCGTCCTTGCCCTTATCGTAATGGCGGCGATGACGGCGATAGGCCTGGCGATAATAACCTCCTCGACAACCGATATGCTCATTTCGAGGAACGAGACCGAGGCGAAGAAGGCCTTTTATCTCGCCGAGGCGGGGGTCCAGGAGGCGCTCGGGAGGATGCGCCTCGCAAATACCGGGAGGTTTATAGGCGAGAACTCCGCCCAGAGGGCCGGCAGGATCGCAAACGGCGATATGCCCGGGGGAGGGGGCATGGCGCCTCAGACCTTTACGTCATCGGACCTGTCGTCACAATCACCAAATCCGCTCCAGAGCCTGAACGGTTCATACAGCGTTACGGTCAAGTATGCAGCCGCGGACGGAAGCACATGGTGCTACGGGCCCGCTTCCCCGTTTAATACCTGCGACGGAAGGGTGATCTTATACGGCCAGAACTACTCGTTCCCTGCAAATTCGCCTCCGAAGGGGATAGTGCCCGTGTATCAGATCGACTCGACCGGGACGACGGCTTCCCTGACTTCGGCGGCCATCCGGGAGTACGTGACCTCTGTAAGCCTTAACGTCATCCCGCCGGCGGGGGACGTATATTCAAATAGCGATATAGGCGTGGGCGGGTCAGCCACCATAACCACAACTGATCCCCTGGCGTGCGCGTGCGGCCAAAACAGCGCCAATTGCAGCGCTCCATGCACCTCGGCGCCGACCACTTACGCTAACATGAATAATTACCTGGGGCTGCCTACCGCTGACCTTAAACAATACGCGGATTACGCGTATACAGGGGGTGGGACTTACAGCAATACATGGGGAACGCCATGCAGCCCGGCTACCGGAAGTAATGTCGCCCCGCACATATGCGATAACCCCGGCGCCCTGGTGTACATCGATAACCTCGGAAGCACGACAGCCACACTGCACGTCCAGGGCCGCGGCATACTGATAATAACAGGGAACGCCAAGATAAACGCCAGCAACGACGTAGAGTGGGAAGGGATGATATATATCATGGGCAGCCTCGACGGCAACGGTACGGCCAACGTATACGGCACCATGATGGCAAACAACGCAGTGAACTTCAACGGTACCATCAACATTTATGGAAGCCAGGACGTGGCCACCAGCGTCGCCATGGATATCTCGCTGCCCAAGGAGCTAAGGTGGGCCAAAAGATAGGCTGAATCGAGGCGAAAAATATGCGGAGGACCACGCCACGTTTTTTTTTATTTAAAACAAATTATATCTAATTATAGTCAATTTAAAAAAAAAGTTGACAAATTATCCGGAATGGTCTATATATAGACGCAATTTGTATAAACTGTAGCATTTTAAAAACAGTTTTAAAAAATTGCGAGGTAGATAAAAAATAAATCAAGTTTCCGTAAAAAAAACCGAAGTGTGACTTAGGTGCTTGTCTTATGGCGAAGAATAATTTAAAAATCATACGGGAGAACATGCTGCTGAGTAAGGCCGAGCTCGCCAGAAAGGCAGGTATCTCGCCCCTGACGATCGACAGGATAGAGAGGGGTTTCCCGTGCAGGGTCGATACGAAGAGAAAGATAATAAACGCCCTTGGATTGAAGCTCACCGACAAGAAAAGGGTCTTCGGGGACTGAAGAGGAACAGATGAACTTCTCGTTCGCAAAGAATAAAAACGCCATAGCGCTCGACATAGGCTCCAGTTCGGTAAAGGTCGTGCAGATGAGCCAGACCAAGAGGGGATGGGAGCTTGTAAAGGCCGGTTTCGCGGAGCTCCCGCCGGAGGCCATAGTCGACGGCTCGATCATAGACTCCATGACGGTCACGAACACCGTTAAGGACCTCATCAAGGAACAGAGCATAAGCGTAAAGGACACCGTCTCTTCCCTCACGGGCCATTCGGTCATCATCAAAAAGGTCAGTTTCCCGGCCATGTCCGAGGAAGAGCTCGCCGATTCCATCCAGTGGGAGGCCGAGCAGTACATCCCGTTCCCGATAATCGACGTAAATATAGACTTCCAGATACTC
Source organism: bacterium (assembly GCA_027310325.1). GTDB lineage: Bacteria > Desulfobacterota > GWC2-55-46 > GWC2-55-46 > GWC2-55-46 > JAKAIQ01. The sequence goes on from DAIDBB010000366.1 coordinate 5,537, forward strand.
GGCGCCGATACAGAGGGCAGGGGACAGATGGACGTGATGCTTGTGGCCGTCAAGAAGGACGTCATAAACGATTATACCAACGTCATAAAGGAAGCCGGGCTTAACCCTGTCGTCATAGACGTCGATTCCTTCGCCCTTGAGAACATGATGGAGATAAATTATCCCGTAGTCCCGGGCGAGAACACCGCAATGGTAAACATAGGGGCCAGCATAACGAGCATAAGCGTCATATTCGGCGGACTCACCATATTTACAAGGTCGATCCCCATGGGAGGCAACCAGTTTACCGAGGAGATACAGAGGCAGTTGAATATAAGCTTCAAGGACGCGGAAGACCTGAAGACAGGGAAAAAGGCAGAGGCGGGCGCTTCCGCTTCCCAGGCCATCGAGACCGTATCGACCAACCTTGCCTTTGAGGTCAAAAGGTCTCTGGACTTCTTCCTCGGGGGGAGCCAGGGCTCTTATGTAAACAAGATCTATTTGAGCGGCGGCGGCTCGAAGACGGCCGGGCTGCCCGCTTTCATGCAGGACAAGACGTCCATACCCGTCGAGATGGCGGACCCCTTTAAGAACGTCGCGATAAAGGGGAAGGAAATTGACAGGGAAAGCCTCAAAGGAATGGCGCCGTTCTTCGGTGTCGCCGTGGGGCTTGCCACAAGGAGGTTGGGCGACAGATGATCCGCATAAACCTTCTACCGGTAAGGGCCGCCAGGAAAAAGGAGTCGGTAAGGTTCCAGCTGACCGTTGCCGGCCTTATAACGTTTTTCGTCTTCGCCCTTTCGTTGGCCGGCTATTTTACGTTAAGGGGCGAGGCCTCGTCATTATCCGAAGACATAACCAGGGGCAACCAGGAGCTTGAGGAACTCAAGAAGAAAATAGGAGAGCTTGCCAAGATAAAGGAACAGAAAAAGGTCGTCGAGGAGAAGCTTCACGTAATTGACAACCTCAAGGCGGCAAAAACAGGCCCTGTGAAGCTTTTTAAGAACCTGAGCGACGCAGTGCCTGAACGGGCGTGGCTCCAGTCATTGAAAGATGACGGGCACATTGTGGTCCTCCAGGGATTTGCCTCCGACGACGAGACGGTGGCGGAATTCATGAGAAGGCTGCAGAAGATAAGCGACCTTGGAGCCGTAGAACTTGAGGTCGCGCAGAGGACTACCGAGAATGAAACCAAGGCTGATCTTGTGTCTTTTACCATAAGGCTTGAAAAACCCAGAAAGTAGTTGAGATCGGGGAGATAAGACCGGCTATGGCTCCAAAGATAAATATCGAATCTGTTACGAAGCTTCCTTTGTCCAAAAAGGCCCTGATACTGGCCGGGATCAATATTTTTATTCTCTTTGTAATGTACTGGTTCCTTCTCGGGCCCAAATATGACGAGGTGAAGCGGCTTAAGGTCGATCTCCGGGACCTTACGTCGAAGCTGAATGAGAACAGGGCCATCGCTGCGGACATGCCAAAATTCGTGCGTGAAAAAGACGAGCTGGAAGCGAAGCTCAAGGCCGCCGTGGCGGAGCTCCCGAATGAAAAAGAGATCCCGGACCTCATCGACAGCATAAGCAGGGCCGGACAAAAAGCCGGACTTAAGATACTTATTTTTAAACCGGCGCCGGAGGTCTCAAAGGGGTTTTACGCAGAGGTGCCTGTAAACATGACAGTCGAGGGGAAGTTCGAGAGCCTCTACGATTTCAGCGTAAAGATCAGCAAACTTTCAAGGATAGTCAACATTTCCAACATGAGCATAGTTTCACAGGGACATAGAAACCGCGCGCCGATACTCAAGGCCGAGTTTGTCACGACAACTTTCAGGTTCTTATCGGCTCCTTCCGCAGGAGCGCAAACTAAAACAAAATGATAAAAAGATTACTCATATTCCTGGCATTGGCCGCGCTTTTATTCCCCTTGATCTCCTGCAGCAAGAAAGAGGAGGTTCAGGTCGTGCCTGTAAAGAAGGTGGCGGCACCGCCTTCGAAAGTAACGCCCCCGGCGATCAATATAGCCGCGCCAGTTGAATCCACAGTCGAGGTAAAACAGCGCAACCCGTTCCAGAGCTACATTCTCCTGATGAGGGCCGAAGGGTCGAAAAAGGTCAAAGGACCGCTCGAGTGCTGCGAACTGGGCCTCTTTAAACTTCAGGCTGTGGTAATAGGCCAGGACGGCTCCTTTGCCCTTGTGCTGGCGCCTGACGGCAAGAGATATATAGTGAGACGCGGTGATGTCATAGGGGCGATGGGTGGAAGGATAATAAGGATCGAACCCAAAAGCATAATAGTGCGCGAGGTCAATACGCAGGACGGAAAAGTGATCTCATCCAATGATACTGAATTAAGGCTGCCCGCTGAAAAATTACAATGAAAATCCCTGCTCACAATGGTATACGGAGGTCTTTATGCACATTTTGACGAATAGGCTGAAAAGGGGGCTTTGCGGCGTCATACTCGGCGGCTCCCTTATATTTGCGGGATGCGCCACCACCGGACCAAGGGACGTTAAGGGCGTCAATCCGGAACAGGACGCAAAGGACGCCGCAGGCAAAACAGCCCAGGACGATAAGACCTCGATCGAATACATAAATGTTGTGGGCGCCGGTGACAGGGTTCTTATAGGCACTACAGGCTCGATAAAGTACACCGTGTTTAAATTGTCAGCGCCTTCAAGGCTTATCGTGGATATGCCGAAGGTGGATATAGGGAAGGTCCCTCCGTCCATCAAGGTGGACAACGACTTCGTGAAGGAAATCGCGGCCTCGACTTACGGAGCGGATAATGAGATTGGAAGGATTGTCATAACTCTTAAGGACGGAGTCGACCACGAGATAAAATCCGGCGAAAACAGCATCCTTGTAAGCCTCAAGAAGGAAGGAGGCGCGGAAGGTAACGATTCCGCGAAAGCGTTGCCGGAGAACCAGGCGCAAAAAGCCAGTGACGCCCCTGCGGCTCCCGCTGCTCCGGCCACTGCTGACGCGGCCCCGGCCGTCGAG
>DAIDBB010000387.1 GCA_027310325.1 bacterium
TCCTTGTACCAGGCGACGTTCGCGGTCCTACGGGTCTGCACCGCCGAGTTGTACTGGTAGAGGTTCCTTACGGTAGTGAGTATAAGGGGATATTCCGCGCTCCGCTTTTCCTTCGTGGGGACGTATTTGGTCATGAAGAACCTGCCCTTGCCTCCGGCGAAGTCTCTAACGTGGAGTATCGGGGTGCCCTGCGGGGCATTACTGTTACACGGCCACTGGACGCTGCCGAGCCTGTCGATAAGTTCGTAGCTTACGCCGGCGAAAGAAGGCGTCAGGCGCGCTATCTCATCCATTATCCCGGATGGGTGGGTGTAGCCCATCTTATATCCCATGGCGTTCGATATCTCCTGGATGACCTCCCAGTCCTCTTTTCCGGCCATGGGCTTCAGCGCCCGCCTTACCCTCTGTATCCTCCGCTCCCAGTTTATGAAGGTCCCGTCCTTCTCTAGAAAGGATGACCCGGGAAGGACCATGTGGGCGTAACTCGAAGTGCTGTTCAGGAACAATTCCTGCAAGACCACGAACTCCATCGACTTCAAGGCCTCTATCACGTGCCTGGTGCCGGGGTCCGTCTGGACGACGTCCTCGCCGAGTATGTATATGCCCTTTAGCCTCCCCTCCAAAGCCGCCCTGAACATGTCCGGAAGCCGCATTCCGGGATCGGGGTCGAGCTTGAATCCCCAGGCCTTCTCGAAAAGCTCCTTTGCCTCGGGGTTTGTTATGTGCCTGTAGCCGGGCAGCGTCTCCGGGCATGCGCCCATGTCTACCGCCCCCTGGACGTTATTCTGCCCTCTTAAGGGGCTTACGCCGACGCCGGGTCTGCCGATGTTACCGGTAAGCATGGCGAGGTTCGCCAGCGCCGAAACACCCGTAGAGCCGTACGTGTGCTCGGCAACGCCGAGGCCGTAGAAGATCGAAGCGTTCCGGGCGGTAGCGTAAAGGCGGGCCGCGCCCCTTATGTCTTCCGCCGGGACTCCCGTTACCTTTTCCATCGCCTCAGGAGAATTCTCATCGAGCTTTATGAACGCAAGCCACCTCTCAAAAGCGCCGGCATCGCACCTCTCGGCGATAAAATCTTTTTTGGCGAGCCCCTCTTTGACGATAGAGTGGGCCATGGCGTCAAGTATGGCCACGTTCGTCCCGGGGCGAGTCCTCAGGTGGTACTCGGCCTTGACG